>JAAYVF010000026.1 GCA_012517325.1 Myxococcales bacterium
CGCTGCCGTTGCCAGGTCAACGCGTTTCGCTCCCCCGCCGGCGGCAGGCCGCCGAAAAACGGTTCGTAGAGGTTGGCCAGAAACGCCGCGCCGTAATGCGCCTGGAACGTGCCGAGAATTTCCGGACTGACTTCGCCGGCGGGAAGGTCCGCCTGCACCGCCGCGTTGATCGCCTCGAAACCTTCCACGTTTTTCAGATTTCCCGCTGGATCGAAAGTCAGCACCAGCGGTCGATCGAGCATGGCCCGCAGCGGCCGGAAATAAGCCGACGATTCGCCGGTGTCCTCGCCGGAATCGAACCGGACGATCTTGCCGCCGGCGAGGTCGGTTTGCAGGCTGACGCGTTTGAAGGTCACCTGCAGCCGCGGATTGCCGCCCAGCGGTTCGAGCACCTTTTGCTCGTAATCGAAGATCTGGTGCGATTCGTACTTGGTCTGGTATTGCCCGCGCGAGCGCATTTCGTCGAAGGTGTCGATGGTCAGCCGGTAGGAATTTTTTTCGCCCGGCGTGAAAGTCGGCGCCAGGGGAGTCAACCGGCCGCACGCGCCGAGCACCAGAATCGCCAGAACAGCCAGAAAAAGGGTTTTCCCGATTCGCACGGATAACCTCCTTGACGATGCGTTGCTTACCATACAGGAAAATGAGGTTTCCCGCCAACCGGCCGCGCCTGCGTCCACCCGCGCGAGCGGATTTTTTACCGACTTGCTTTGACAGCCGCCGGACGCCGTTGTAACTTGAAGGAAATGCATTAATTTTTTCTTGACAGCGCGGCGGGTTTTGGTTATTCCTATCAGGGCTTATAAGTAACAGGAACTATTATCGATAAACGATTTGGTGGAACATGAGCTTGGAAAACCCTGCACGGCTCCGGATGACGCGTCAACGCGAGATTATTTTGCACCTTCTGCGGGAGCTGGAAACGCATCCGACGGCCGATGAATTGTTTCAGTTGGTCCGCCAGCAATTGCCCAAAATCAGCCTGGGCACGGTTTACCGCAATCTGGACGTGCTGTTCGAACAGGGCCTGGTGCGAAAGCTGGAGAACAGCGGGCCGCAACGGCGCTACGACGGGCGGATGCATCCGCATCATCACGCGCAATGCCGGCAATGCCATCGGCTGTTCGACGTGCCGATCGAGGCCGTATCGACGCCGACGATCCGCCTGGCCGACGAGTTGGGTTTTCAACTGACCGAATACCGGTTGGAACTGTTCGGCGTTTGCGCCGATTGCCGCCGGACGGCGGCGCCGAAAGAAAGAAAAAGCGGGCGGTCCTGAGCGCCGATCCATCTTGGAACCAAAACGAACAAAGGAGATCTCCATGCCAAGCGTAAAAGGAAGTCGCACTGAAAAGAATTTGTTGACCTCGTTCGCCGGTGAATCCCAGGCCCGCAATCGGTACACCTTCGCGGCCAGCCAGGCGAAAAAAGAAGGCCTGATCCAAATCTCGCTGGTTTTCGAGGAAACGGCCAACCAGGAAAAAGAGCACGCGAAGCGGTTCTTCTCGTTCCTGGAAGGCGGCGACCTGGCGATTGAAGCGGCTTTTCCCGCCGGCGTCGTCGGCGATACCGCGGTGCAACTGAAGCACGCGGCGGCTGGCGAACACTTCGAATGGACCGAGATGTATCCGGGTTACGCGAAGATCGCCGCCGAGGAAGGCTTCAAGGACATCGCCACGCTTTTCCAAGCGGTCAGCAACGCCGAGGCGCAGCACGAACGGCGCTACCTCGCGTTTCTGAACAACGTCGAAAAAGGCCTGGTGTTCAAGCGCGGGGAAAAAGTGAAGTGGCGCTGCATCAACTGCGGCTACATCTACGAGGGTTACGAAGCCCCGATGAAGTGCCCGGCCTGCGCCCATCCGCAAGCCTATTACGAACTGCTCGGCGAAAACTGGTAGCCGGACGGGGTGTCACATGACCGCAGTCGCCGACCTGAATCTGGCGAGCGCGATCGAGTTGGCCATGGCGTCGGAAAAGGAAGCCGAGGCGTTTTATCGCCGGGCGGCCGACGCCTCGGCCGACCCGCGCGGAAAATCGATGTTTCGCCAACTGGCGGATTTCGAGAACAGTCATTACCTTAACCTCCAGCGCTTGCGGGATCAGTTGGGCGGCGCGCCGTTCGACGGTTATGCGGGAACGGCGTTCCTGCCCGAAAAACCCGCGGCCGCGCCGGTCGCCTTGAGCGACCTGCAAATCAAGTCCGATACCGAGGCGATCGCCCTGGCGATTACGGCCGAGAAGAAAGCCCGCGAGGCTTATCTGAATCTCGAAAAACAGGCCGTCAGCCCGGTCGTCAAGAACATGTTTGCCAAATTGGCGGCCGAGGAAGAGTTGCACCGGAAAGTGCTGGAAGATCAGTTTTACGCCTTGTCCAATCAAGGGCATTGGATCTGGGGCGAATGATTTTGTCGAATTAAAACGACGCATTTCGCAAAGGAGTACATAAGATGAAATACGAATGCATGGTTTGCGGTTATATCTATGATCCGGCCAAGGGCGACGTCGACAACGGCGTGGAACCCGGCACCAAGTTCGAAGATCTGCCCGAGGATTGGGTTTGCCCGGTTTGTGGCGCGACTAAGGACCAATTCGAACCGGCATCTTAATGCCTGGCTCTTGCCAAAGGCAAAACCGAACTTACTTTCCCAAAGGAGCCAAGCAATGAAAAAACTTCAAGTCTATCAGTGCGAAACGGGCGCGTTTATCGAGGTTTTGCAGGGCGCCGAAGGGTGCGAACTGGCTTGCTGCGGCAAGCCGATGGCCGCGCTGCCGGAGAAAACAGCCGACAAGACGACGGAAAAGCACGTTCCGGTGATCTCGGAAGTGCCGGAGGGCACCAAGGTCGTGGTCGGTTCGGTGCCGCATCCGATGCTGGACAACCACTACATCATGGTGATCGAGCTGATCGACGGCGATTTCGTCTACCGCAAATACCTCAAACCGGGCGAGGCTCCCGAAGCGATCTTCCCGGTCAAACCGAAAAACCCGGTGGCCCGCGAACTGTGCAACCTCCACGGATTATGGAAAGGATAAACGACCATGGCGACCATTAGTGAAAAAATCAACAAGGCCTTGAACGACCAGATGCAGTTCGAGATCGCCTCCGGCTACCTCTATTGGGGCATGGCGGCCTATTGCGAGTCGATCAACCTGCCGGGCTTCGCCCACTGGCTGGTCGCGCAGTACAACGAGGAAGTCAACGTCCACGCCCGGAAGTTCTATAGCTACATCACCGAGCGCGGCGGCCGCGCCGAGTTGGGCGCCATCGACAAGCCGCCCGTGGAGTGGAAATCCCCGCTGGCGATTTTCGAAGCGGCCTACAAACACGAATGCATCGTCACCGAGCGCATCTACAAGCTCGCCGAACTGGCCCGCAAGGAAGGCGACCTGGCGACCGTCGAGTTTCTCAATTGGTTCATCAAAGAGCAGGTCGAGGAAGAGAAGAGCACGGACGAAATCGTGCAGATGCTCAAGATGGCCGGTGAGAAAAGCGTCCAGGCGCTGTTCATGATCAACGCCCGCTTGGCGGAACGCAAATTCGGCGGCTGATGTTGCCCTCCCTGTTGAATCAAAGCTCTTCCCGCTGACGGAGGAGCTTTTTTTAATTTTTTTCCTCCGGGAAATCGCCGGAAAACGCTTCCGGCAAGAGAAGGCAAAGGAGGCTCCACTTGGACGCGACCCTGCTGGCACGGATACAATTCGGGGTGACGGTCGGCTTTCACTATATTTTCCCCCAGATCACCATCGGCATGGCCTGGATCCTGTTCTGGATGATGGCGCGGTGGGTGCGCACCGGGCAGCCGTTGTACCGCCGGATGGCCCGTTTCTGGACGCACATCTTCGCGCTGGTTTTCGCGGTCGGCGTGGCCACCGGCATCGTCATGGAATTTCAATTCGGCACCAACTGGGCCGATTATTCGCGCTTCGTCGGCGACATTTTCGGCGCGCCGCTGGCCGCCGAGGGCGTGATCGCCTTTTTCCTCGAGTCCACCTTCCTGGGCATGCTGCTGTTCGGCTGGAAGAAATTGTCGCCGAAAGTGCATCTGCTCTCGGCCGGCATGGTCGCCTTCGGCTCGACGCTGTCGGCGTTCTGGATCATCGTCGCCAATTCCTGGCAGCAGACGCCGGCCGGCTTCAAGGTCGTCGGCACGCGGGCGGAAATGACCAGCTTCGCCGAGGCGGTGTTCAACCCCTCGACGATTATTCGTTACCTGCACACCGTCGACGGCGCGCTGATCGCCGGTTCCTTCTTCGTCCTGTCGCTTTCGGCTTGGTTCCTGCTGAAGAAAAAGCACATCGAATTCGCCGTCGAATCGATGCGCTTCGCGTTGATCGTCGGCTTGCTCGCGTCGGGTTTGCAGTTCATTTTCGGCCATCACCACGCGGTGCAGGTGTACAAGACGCAACCGCTGAAACTGGCCGCTTTCGAGGGCCATTTCGAATCGTCCGCCAACGCGCCGTTGCTGGCCTTCGGCATTCCGGACGTGGCGGCCGGCAAAACGCAGTTGGCGATCGCCCTCCCGGGAATGCTGAGTTTCGGGGTGACGGGCGATTTCAATACGGTCATCAAGGGACTGAACGAATGGCCGCGCGAGGAATGGCCGCCGATCCTGCTGACGTTTTTCCCCTTCCACCTCATGGTGGCCTTGTGGGTATTGCTGATGATCGTCACGGTTTGGGGGGTGGTGCTTCTTTACCGCAAGAAACTGCCGGAGACGCCGCTCTACCAATGGCTGGCGTTCTTGGCCGCGCCGGCGCCGATCCTCGCCAGCACCCTGGGTTGGATGACGGCGGAAATCGGTCGCCAGCCGTGGATCGTTTACGGTCTGCTCAAGACCAACGACGCCGTATCCAAGGTCGTCAGCGCCGGTGAAATTCTGTTTTCACTGCTTTTCCTCGGGTTGATTTACCTGCTGCTGTTCGGGGTCTGGGTGTTCCTGGTGCGCCACCGACTTTTACAGGGACCGGAAACCGATGAGGCGCCGGCCGGGAAGGGGGTGACGGCATGAATACACTGCAAACCGTTTGGTATCTGCTCGTCGGCGTGCTGCTGACGGGATACGCGTTGCTGGACGGCTTCGATCTGGGCACCGGCTGGTGGTACTGGCGGGCGCGCAAAACCGAGCACCGCACGTTGATGCTCTCGGCGATCGGCCCGGTGTGGGATGGCAACGAGGTCTGGTTGATCACCGGCGGCGGCGCGTTGTTCGCGGCTTTTCCGCCGGTTTATGCCTCGGTGTTTTCAGGTATGTACCTGGCCCTGGTACTCGTGCTTTTCGGTTTAATCATGCGCGCGACCTCGATCGAATTCCGCGGCCAACTCCACGACGAGAAATGGCGGCGGTTCTGGGACGTCGCGTTCAGTCTGGGCAGCCTGCTGCCGGCGCTGCTGTTCGGGGTCGCCATGGGGAACGTGATCCGCGGCCTGGAACTCAACGCCAATGGTGATTACCAGGGCACGTTCCTCGGGCTGCTCAATCCGTATTCGCTGTTCGGCGGCGTGCTGGGGCTGGTCATGTTCATCGTGCATGGCGGGCTTTACCAATTGTTGAAACAGGACGGCGAACCGGCCGCGGCGATCAAGGCCGAATTGAGTCCGTGGTGGTGGGCCTACCTGATCCTGTTCCTGGCGGTCGGGCCGCTGACGGCGGTTTTCGCGGGTCACATGTATAAAAATTTCATGCAATTCCCGCTGCTGTTCATCCTGCCGGCGTTCATCCTGGGCGGGATCATCATGATCCGGATTTATCTCAATTCCGCCCAATACGGTAAAGCGTTCATCGCTTCGAGCGTGACGATCGTCTCGCTGATGCTGACCGTCGGCGCGATGATGTTTCCGACCCTGGTTTGGGCGACCGATCCGGCCCTGCATCTGACGGCATTCAATTCCTCATCCTCGCAGTTGACCCTGACGGTCATGCTGGTCGTCGCGCTGATCGGCATGCCCATCGTGCTGGCCTACAACTACTGGGTTTATAAAACCTTCGCCGGTAAGGTGACCTTGGAGGACAGCCACTACTAGATCGGCAGGAAGAAAGCGAATAAAAAAGCCGCCCGCCGAAAGGCGAGCGGCTTTTTTTTACTGGAACAGTCGATTCGCTATTCGGCGAAGCTATGGCAGCCCAGGCAATCGTCGGCGGTGTACTGACCGTCATGCGCATCGGAATGGCAATCGGTGCAAGCCTGGCCGTAGTCTTCGTGGGGGATGTCCGGAGCCGAGGCGTCGTCGTCGGCGGCGTCGTCATCGGCAGTGTCGTCGTTGTCGTCGTCTTCGCTGGTGTCGTTGTCGTCGTTATCGTCGTCGTCATCGTCGCAGGCCATGAACATCTGCAGGCCGAAAGCAAAAGCTAACAGGAAAGCAAAAAGCAGAAACGTCTTTTTCATCGATGTTCTCCTTTTGGTTATTCGTTTTTGAATACTCCCAGTGGAATATTGGCAAGAGCGCCGAGGTTTGTCAAGAAAACACGCGAGCTCCGAAAAGTTTTCAGCATTTTCTTTCCTCCCCCACATTGACCGACCCTTCCGATTAGTCTTTTAATGCTCGGTACTTTCCAGGGAGGCTGGTATGCGAACTCTTGGCTTTTTCAGCTTGGCGGCCTTGGTTCTGATTTGTTTGGCTGGTTGCAATTTTACGGACTACAACTCCTACCAGGACGCGACGTATGTTCCGCAACCCAATGCCGAAAATACGCCTTCCGAAACCGGAGACGACGATACCTGGATCGACGATGACGATGATCAGGAGCCGCACCTGCCCGCGTTGCCGAAATGGCTGCGCGAGCGGCCCTACTTGCAGGACCGCAGCTTATGGGGGCAGGAAATCGACATGGCCGATCCGCCGCCGGTGCGCGATCTCGGCGCCATGGGCGTCGGAAACGGCAAGGTTTTCGGCATCTTGGGAAATCAGTATCCGCTGGCTTCCTGGCACAATCTGGGCGGCCCGACCTATCAAAAAGATTTGAAATGGTTTACCGACAAAGAGCCCTGGCTGATCGTCCGGGGGCATTATCTATCGCCGGCCACGCAGACGATCAGCCGCGTGCGCACCGCGCCGATCGTCATCGCCACCGCCGCCAACCAGGCGCTCGAATGGACCAGCGTCAATTTCGCGCCGATTTATGGGGCCGACACGGCAGCCGAACAGGCGTTGATCAGCGTCTGGATCGTGCGCAATCTGAGTCGACAGGCGATTTCGGAAATTTACCTGGAAATTGATTCGAACCTCGGCAAATTCCGCGAGTCGGCTTTTCTGGAAAACGATTACTCCGGTCGTTGGCTGAGCATCCGGCCGTTGGATGCCGCGGCCGAACCCGGTGACGCGTTCAACGATCTGTGGATCGACGTCGGCGAACTGCAGCCCGGCGAGGAACGGGCCATCGTGGTCCCGTACGTTTTTACGCAGACCAATCAGAATTCCGGCGAGGTTTTCCAAGCGATCCAAACCGCCGGCGTCGACGCGTTGCTCGAATCGACCCTGGCCTGGTGGAACGAGTGGGCGGGCCAAATCGCCACGATCGAAACGCCCGACCCGAAGTTCAACGAACTGATGTTGACGCTGGCGCTCTCCATCAAGGTCAACCAGGCGGCGAACGGCGCCTTGTCCCAGATGAGCCAGTATTCCAATACCTGGCTGCGCGACACGCACGGGCCCTCGTTGCTCTATCCGCTGATCGGCCTGAACGACGACTTCAAGGCGATGCTCGATTACCTCTGGGGCGCGGCGGTGATCACCGGCAATCTAGCCAACGCGGTGACCCTCGATCTGGACACCTCCGACCTGCCGGCGGAACCGGATTGGCGTAACCTGGGCACGCTCGGCGGCCGGATTCGCGCCGAGAGTCCCAGCGCCCTGGTCCTCGAACACGAAAACTACCTGAAGGCCACCGGCGATCTCGACACCCTGGAGGAGCGTTACGATTATCTGTGGCACGCGGTGATGCATCAGGAATTGATCGACAACTGTCTGCAGCCGTTCTCCAGCGACGAGACGTTCGAAGACGTGATGGAAGCCACCTTCGGCGAGAATATTTTCAACGAACCCGACGATTCGACGCTTTCGTTCTATTCGTCATTGCTGTTGATGCGCGCCGCCGGTTTCATGGAACGGCTGGCCACCCTGCTGGGGAAGGACGAGGACGCCGCCGACTTCGCCGACCTGGTGGAACGCGTCCGGGTTTGCGCCGAGAACACCTTCTGGATGCCCGACCTGGGTTTTTACGCCGTCAAGGCCGATACCGCGACGCGCGAACCGTATCCGCGGCCGTACGAGGACATCAGCACCATGCCGATCTGGTTGAACGCCCTGCCGTTGACCAACCCGCGGGTGGTGAGCAACTTCGAAACGGTCATGGACGAGCTGGGGCACCGCGACGGCGCTTTGTATTCGCGCATCAGCCCGATTTACAATCTCTTGTTCCCACAGGTGAAAGCCGGCATCCAGACCGGGATGAGCCACGGCTACTGGCTCAACAATCTCGACAAAATGTTTCACCCCACCGCCGATCAAGCCTTTGAACTCTGGAAGGACGTGCCGACCGCGGCCGGCTTCACCGACGAGGCGGTGGTGGTTCCCGAATACGGCCATCTGTCCATCTTCCGCGAACCGTTCGGCATCGTCTGCGACACCTCGGCGCGTTTCCGCAGTTGGGAAGCGGGCATTCTGGGGCAGGCGTTCCTGTACCACCTGACCGGTTACGATTACGACTATTACGACGGCACCGCCGCGCTCGCGCCGCAACTGCCGCCCAAATGGGATACGATGGCGTTCCGCCAACTGGCGTACAACGAGGGCCGCTTCGACCTGACGGTCACCCGTACCGAAAATGACGGTCGCCGGATCGTGCTGACAACCGACGCGGCGACCGATTTCACGCTCACCCTGACGGTGCCGCTGGACGCTGATTTCGCCGGGGTGAAAATCAACGGCGCGGCGGCGGCGGCAACGGCGGAGGTCAACAAATACGGCCGCACCGTGGTTCGGGTGGCGCCGTTCGAGGTGCCGGAAGACGGCGAAACGGTGATCGAAGTGCTCGCCGGAGCATCGCGGTAGGCCGTGGCCAGGCAACTCTTCCAGCGGCGGTTGTTACTCGTCACCGGCAAGGGCGGGGTGGGCAAATCGACGATCGCCGCGGCGCTGGCGGTAGCGGCGCGCGAACGCGGGCGGAAAGTCCTGTTGGTGCAACTGGGCCAAATGGACAACCTCGGCCCGATCTTCGGCAAGACCGTTCCTCCTTATCAATTCGTCGAATTGGAAAACGGGCTGTTCGCCTTTTCGATCGAACCGTACCTGGCGCTGCACGAATACCTGGCCGAAAGCCTGAAGATGCGGTTCGTCGTCGACTGGTTTCTGGAAAACCGGGTCATTCAATACCTGACGCAGGCCGCGCCCGGGTGGCGCGAGCTGATCACCATCGGCAAAATCTGGCAATTGGCCCAGCAGACGACCGGCTACCACAAGCGGCCCCGGTTCGACCTGCTGGTGGTCGACGCGCCGGCGACCGGCCACGGCATCAGCTTTTTGCGCGTGCCGGCGATCATCCTCAACACCATCCGTTTCGGCCCGATCCGCCGGCACACGCTGGAAGTGCAAAAATTGTTGCTGGACCCCGACCGGACGCTGCTGATCGGCGTCACCTTGCCGGAGGAAATGCCGGTGAACGAGGTGGTGGAAATTCACCAGGCCGCCAAAACCATTCTCCAGATTCCTTACGGCGGGACGGTCGTCAACGCGTTTACCGCCGCGCGGGACGGCGGGGAAACGGGCCGATTGCTGAAAGAATTGCGCGCCGATGCCAAGGCCTGGGCGGCATTGACGCGAGCGGTTCCCGGCGGCACGGAGCCCTTGCAGGTCGCTTGGGAAACGCATCAGGCGCTGGCCAAGCTCTCGGCGCACTATTTACGGGAAGTGCGCGAAAAGATCGACAGCGACGTTTTCGTGGTGCCGCTGATTCCGGGCTCGGGCCTGGATCGCGAATCGATCGCCCGGGTGGCGCAGGCGCTGGCGGATCAGATCGGGGGTGAGTCCTGATGGACGGCGGGTTGTCGCAACGGCTGGCGACGAAACGCATCGTGCTGTGCGTCGGTTCCGGCGGCGTCGGCAAGACTACCCTGGCCGCCGCGATCGCCCTGCAAGGCGCGATGGCGGGTCGCAAGACGCTGGTCTTGACCATCGATCCGGCCCGGCGGCTGGCCAACAGCCTGGGTCTCGAACGGCTGGACAACACCGAAACCCGGATCTCGCCGGCGGTGTTTCAACGCGCCGGCCTGGAACCGAAGGCGGAGCTTTGGGGCATGATGCTCGACGTCAAGCGCAGTTTCGACGACCTGATTCGCCGGATCGCGCCGACCGACGAGGCCGCCGAGCGCATTCTCGACAATCACTATTACCAGAACCTTTCGGACGCGCTGGCCGGCAGCCAGGAATACATGGCGATGGAGAAGCTGCACGAGTTGCAGGCCGAGCGCGACTACGACTTGCTGGTCGTCGATACGCCGCCGACCAAGCACGCGCTGGATTTCCTCGAGGCGCCCAACCGGATGGCCGATTTCCTCGACGGCAAAGTGATCCAGTGGTTCATCAAACCGTACCTGCTGGCCGGGAAGGTCGGCTTCGCGTTCGCTCAGCGTAGCGCCGGCATGATCTTTAAAATGCTGGAACGATTTACCGGTTACGAGGCCATGGCCGATCTGGCGGAGTTTTTCCTGGCGTTCGACGGCATGTACGACGGCTTCAAGGAACGGGCGGTGCATGTCAAGCGGCTGCTCGCTTCGCCGCAAACCGCTTTTGTCCTGGTGACCAGTCCGGTCAGCCCGGCCATCGATGAGGCGCGCTTTTTCTGGCGCCGGTTGACGCATGAAAAAATGGCGCCCGAAATCGTCGTTTTCAACCGCGTTCACACGTTGCCGGTGGACGATCCGCAAACCTGGGCCGCACAGGCCCGGCAAGCGGCCCGGAAGGTCATGGCGCGTTTTCCACATTACGCACCGGCCATCGACGTCTTGCTGGAAAATGCCGCCGGGCTCGCCGAGCAGGCCGCCGCCGACGATCAAGCCATGCGCCGTTTCCTCGCTGAAACCGAGCCGCGACAGATCCATTACCGCGTGCCGGCCTTGACGGCCGATGTTCACGATTTGCGGTCCTTGGCCGAATTGGGCGCTTATTTGGTTTGATGGGAAATGTTGAAAAAGTAGATTTGTCCGTCGCGGTATTCCTGCGTGACTTTGCCTTGTTCTTCCAGCAGTTCCAGGTAGCCGATGACTTCGGAAATCCACAGGAACAATTCGAAATCCGGCAACTCCGGCGAGAGATCGAGCGCCAGTTCGTAGGGGGTGCGGGCGCGGCCGTTGAGCAGGGCGAACAGGTCGTCGCACCGGCGGTGGTGGTAGCGCAGCGTTTTCTCGGCCGCCTCGCGCGGGTTTTCGAACGGCTCGCCGTGGCCGGGCAGGGCCAGCGTGGCGGTGGTGTTCATCAGCCGTTTCAGGCTTTTCATGTGCATGTAGGCGATGCGCGGCCGGCTGGTTTCGGGCGAGGAAGGACGGGCCAGGAGGATGCTGGGCGCGATGCGCGGCCGCAACGTATCGCCGACGAACAACAAGCGATGTTCCGGCGATTCGAAGCAGGCGTCGTGCATGGTGTGGCCGGGAGTATGCAGGACCCGCAACGTGAAATCGTCGAACTCGATGCGGTCGCCGTCGTTCAGCGGGCGATCCAACTCCACCTGGCAGCCGTAATTGACGTAATCGCGGCCGGCCGCCAGCAGAGTGCTGATTTTTTGTCCGGGAACGCCGCAGTAGCTTAGAAAATGCTTGAAATACTGATCGTTCGCGTCCCACTCCTTGGTGATGTTGCGCAAAAACGGCTGCGCCCCGGCCATCGCCGCCACCTCGGCGCCGGACTCGATTTTGATCCGCGCGGCCAGCCCGAAGTGATCGATGTGCGGGTGGCTGATCAGAATTCGTTTGATATCGGCGAAATGATAACCCACGGTCATCAGCGATTGTTGCAGGGCATCGGCCACGCTTTCTTCGTTGGGACCGGTGTCGATGAGCGTCGGCCGGCTGTCGGCGATGAAATAGACGTTGACCAAACCTAGAGGAAAGGGCGTCTCCAAGCTGAAGCAGAAGATCCGGTTGTCGATTTTTTTAAATTTACGAGCCGCCATTTATCTGACCCGGGCGGCGCAGCTAACCGCCTGACAGTGTGAAGTCCGCGTTTCCCCGCTACGCGGACTTCTCTCTCCTGCGACTCGATTATTGTTGCTCCGGCCGGTCCGCTTGGCAAGTATGAATTACGGTTGATCCGATATTATCCGCACGGCATACTGATCGCCTTGTTGATTCAGCATTCAAAATCGAGGGGAGAAGAAAACAATGAGAAGGCTGATTGCTGGTTCCCTGCCTTTTTTTCTGATTCTGTTCGGTTTTCTCTGGCTGATGGCGGCTTGCGTCGACGACGATGACTCCGGATCAAGTCCGGGGCAGGCACAGGCGGATGACGATGACGACAACGAAACCGCCGATGATGATGACGACGACGATGATGACGACAACGACTCGGTGGTGGTGCCGCCCGCGAATCACCCGGCTCCGGAATGGCCGGAATGGGTATTGCGGCCTTGGGTGTGGGAAGACGAAAGCACCCAGGAATCCGCGCTTAATTACGTGCAGGACTACCTGGCGAACGACATCCCCGTCGGGGCGATCATCGTCGACAGCCCATGGGAGACCGGCTACAACACTTTCGATTTCGAACCGACCGCTTTCCCCGATCCGCAGGAAATGGTC
The DNA here is from genome assembly GCA_012517325.1 of Myxococcales bacterium. Taxonomy (NCBI): domain Bacteria; kingdom Pseudomonadati; phylum Myxococcota; class Myxococcia; order Myxococcales; species Myxococcales bacterium. Next base: position 12,781 of record JAAYVF010000026.1, read on the forward strand.
GATACCTTCCACGATCTGGGTGTCCGCGTGATGTTGTGGATCACCCCGAACGTCAACGTCGATTCGCCGAATTACCAGGAAGGACTGGACAACGGTTACTACGTTCAGAACGGCGCGACTTACGAATGGTGGAAGGGCGAGGGCAGCCTGATCGACTACAACAATCCGGATGCCATGGATTGGTGGCACGGCATGATGAACAACGTCCTGGATTTGGGCATCGACGGCTGGAAGTGCGATGGATCGGAATATCAGGTTTACCTGTGGCTCAGCGTCGACACCTTCACCGGCGCCATTTCTCCCAAGGAATACCAGAATCTGTACTACCGAGATTTCTTCTATTACACGCGGCAGTACCTGGGCAAGGATCGCGTCATCACGGCGCGGCCGGTGGATTCCTACATGGTGCCGTTCTGGGGGCCCAGTTTCGCGCCGCGCGACGCCAATCTGGCCGGCTGGGTCGGCGACCAGGATCCGACCTGGCTCGGAATGAACGCCGCGTTAATCAATCTGTATTTTTCCGGGGAGCGCGGTTACGTGAACTTCGGCGGCGACATCGGCGGTTACCGCAGCGACGAAATGCGCGATCCGGAACTCTTCGTCCGTTGGGCGCAATTGGGGGCGATGTGCCCGATCATGGAAAACGGCGGCGGCGGCGAACACCGCCCCTGGATGTACGGCGAGGAAGTGCTGGGGATCTACCGCGACTTCGCCAAGCTGCATTACGCCTTGATTCCGTATCTCTACAGCCAGGGCGCCGAGTATTTCGCCGCGGGGCTGTCGGTGTACCGGCCGTTGGCGAAATTCGAATGGAGTCACATGCTGGGGGACGAAATCCTGGTGGCGCCGATCACCGCGGCGGGCGGCGAAAAGGAAGTGACCTTCCCCGCAGGGATCTGGATCGATTATTTCACGCGCGAGGAGTACGTCGGCCCGTCCGTCCAGACGCTGACTTTCCCACTGGCGCGGTATCCGATTTTCATTCGGCAGGGGGCGATCATTCCGCAGTATTTGCGGGACGCCGGGGTCATCGACCCGACGGCCGGCGAGCCCGAGCCGATCACCGCGACGATTTATCCGGGCGCGCAGGGCGGTTTCAAGGTTTACGAGGAAAACGGCACCGGCGCGGACATCGCTTATCAAGTGGACGAGGGACAGCTTGAAATCCGTCTTTCCGCGACGGCGCGGGATTATGCCTTTCGGCTGATCAACGCGACCGAACCGGTTGAAATCACGGTTTTACCGCATGGCGAGTTGACTCGGGTTGCCGATCTGGCGGCCTTGAAAGCGGCGGCGTCCGGCTGGACATTTTTGGAAAATGAGGGTGAAATATGGATCAAGCCTGGGAACGCCGATCAAGGTTTAATCATCAACGTGCAAGATTAGGCTTACAAAAACATACAGAAAGTGACCAAGCGTGGGCGAATCGTCCGAGCTGAAGCTGTTCGAACACTATCGCGACGCCGTTTTAGTGACGGACGATCAATGGACTATTCTTTTTTTCAATGAACCGGCACACCGGCTTTTCGGGACGGAAAACGGCGATTTGGTCGGTCAGCCCTTGCCCCAACTGTCGGGTATGGAGGCGTATCCTTCGCTTTTCGAACAGATTTCGGTCGAGTTGAAAAAACGGGGCAAATGGCACGCGACGGAAATCTGGGCGGGTCCGGAACAAAAACGCACCGACCTGGTCATCGAAAAACTGTCGGCCTATCTGAACAACTCGAAAGGGCTGATCTGGCGTTTTTCCGAAAAATCGCTGCCGCGCTATCCCGACAAGCCGTTTTCGGAAATCGCCGAGATGTACCAGAATCTGGTCGAGCTGGCGAGCGACGGCATCTGTATTTTACAGGATGAAACCATCCACTATGCCAATCCGCAACTGGCGGAGATGCTGGGCGTCTCGACGCGCGAACTGACCGGCGCCCCATTCTTGAAATTCATCAATCCCGAGGTGGTGGCGAAATTACGGGAAAAGTACTACGACCACCTGACCGGCGCCCGCAATCTGGGAATCGTCGAATCCTCGCTGCTGCACCGCGACGGCCATCGCATCCCGGTCGAAATCGACGCCGGCATCATCCCGTTCAACGGACGCCAGGCCTCCCTGGTCACGCTGCACGACATCACCGACCGCGTTCAATCGGAAGCGGCATTGCGAGCCAGCGAGGAACGCTATCGGATCCTGACCGAAAGTTCGATGGACATCATTTGGAGCTACGACCTAAAAACCCAGCGCTTCACCTTCGCCAGCCAGGCGGCGGAAAAAATCCTCGGCTTCAAGCCCGAGGAAATCGTCGGCCAGCGGTTGAAATCCCTTTTCCCGATCGAGTCGGCGCGGCACGTCGCGGCCTCGTTCGAGCAGTTCATCCGCGACTGGCCGACCCGCTCCAGTCTGGTGTTTCCAGCCGAGCACCGGCGGAAGGACGGAGCGGTGGCCTGGCTCGAAATCAACGGGACGCTGGTGCTGGAAGAAGGCCGGCCCAAGGCGATCACCGGGGTTTCGCGTGATATCACCGAGCGGTTGAACGCGCAACGTGATTTGCGGGAAAGCGAGATCCGTTATCGCCGGCTGGTCGAGATGTCGCCGGATATCATTCTCGTGCACGACCTGCAACGGCTCTATTTCGCCAATCAGGCGGCGATCGATAAACTGGGCATCAACGCGGAGGATTTCGGCTTCCTGGATCCGCGCCCCTTCGTGCATGCCGATTATCAGGCGGCCGGCAAAGTGAGTGCCGAGGATGTGCTGAAGAAGGGGAAGAGCCTCCCCTTTACGGAGGCCAAGTTCATCGACAAATCCGGCCAGCCGTTCGATGTGGAAGTCGGGTCCATTCCATTCGGCTACCAGGGAATCAACGCTATTTTGACCATCGTTCGCGACATCACCGATCGGAAAATTGCGGCGGATGCGTTGTCGAAAAGCGAGCAACGCTACCGGCTGCTGGCCGAATACTCCTCGGACGTCATTTGGAAGATGAACCTGGATTTGCAGTTCACTTACGTCAGCCCGGCCGTCGCCCATCTTTTCGGGTATCCGCCATCCGCGGCGTTGAATCATTCCTTCGACGAAATCATGACCCCGGAATCCGTCGCGGCTTTTATGGCCGCGATTCAGAAAGCCATGGCGGCCGAATCGCCGGGAACCCATTCGGGACGGGTCGAAGCCGAAATGATCCGGGGCGACGGCTCGCGCTTCTGGGCCGAGGTTTCCTTTACGGTGCTTTGCGACGCGCAGGGTTTGCCGGTGGAAATCCAAGGGTCCACGCGCGACATCGACCAGCGTAAAAAAGCGGAAAGCGCGCTGTACGAAAGCACCCAGCAATACCGGATCATCTCGGAGAATATGCGGGATATGGTCTGGTTGATGGATCTGAATTTTCAACCCATATGGGTTTCGCCCTCCCTGATCCGCGTCGGCGGCTATACGCTCGACGATTTGCGGCAAGCGCCGATCGGCAAGACCCTGACGGCGGAGTCCAAACAAAAAGCGGTGTCCCTGATTCGCGAAAAATTGATTCCGGAAATGCTGGCCGATCCGACCCAGGAAATCACCGGCAGCGGCGAGTTCGAATATTTCCATCAAAACGGCACGACGAATTGGGCCGACGCGGTGATCACGCTGACGCGCGACGCCAACGGCGCGCCGCTGGGCTTTTTGGGCGTGGCTCGCGATATTTCCGATCGTAAAAAGGCCGATTACGCGTTGGCCTATCGCATGAAATTGCTGCAGCTCATCACCGAGATGGCCACCACCTTCATCAGTCTGCTGCCGGACCAGGTGGACGCCGGGATCGAACGTGCCCTGAAAGAGATCGCCGCCGTTCTCGATGTGCAGCACGGCTACGTTTTCCTTTGCTCCGATCGGGAAACGCACGGCACTTGCACTCACGAATGGGTCATGGACGGCATCGAGCCGCGCAAGCATTTGTATCATGGCCGGCCGATCCACCGGCAAGGTTGGATGTGGCCGATCCTGAAGCAATCCGGACACGTCAATGTCGCGGATGTCGCGGAATTGCCGCCCGAGGCGATAGAATTCGGCGAACATCTCCGGCAGTTCGGCGTACGGTCGTTCGCCGCGGTGCCGATGAGCTATTGCGGCGATTTGTACGGCCTGCTCGCGTTCGAGGATACGCGTCGCCCGCATGTCTGGGACGACGAGTCGATCGCGCTGCTGCGCACGGTCGGCGTGATTTTCGTCAACGCGCTGGAACGCAAACGCGCCGACCTGGATTTGCGGCAAAGCGAGGACACCTCGCGGGTGATGTTGGACGCCAACGAGGCGTTGGCGGTGCTGACCGATCGGGACGGCCGAGTGATCACGATGAACAAAACCGCCGCCGAGGTGCTGCGGCTCGACCTCGAAGCGATCAAGGGAACCGATGCGCTGCAACTGGTGCCGTCCGAATGGCGGGATTACGGCTATCGGGTGATCGAGCAAGTGCGCGCCACCGGCCAGACCCGCATCGAGGAGCAACAATTCGGCGATTACTGGTTCCGTATTCTGCTCAGTCCGGTCCGCGACCCGAGCGGTGGCATTTCCCGCTTCGCCTTCATCGGCCGCGACATCACCGAGTTCAAGACCAAGGAAAAAAATCTGCGGGTCGCCCTGCGCAAGGCTCAGGAAGCCGAATTGATGAAGAGCAATTTCCTGGCCAACATGAGCCATGAGATTCGCACGCCGCTCAATCACATCATTGGCTTGACCTCGGTCATGTTGATGCAAAATAAAATTTCGGTGAACGAGCGGCTGGGATACCTGAAAATCATCAAGCGCAGCGGCGAGACGATGCTCGACATGCTGACCACGATCCTGAATCTGGCGAAAATCGAATCCGGCAAACTCGCGCCGACGCTGCGGCGATTCGATTTCCACCAATGGATTCAGGACATGCGGCAGACCTTCCAATCGCAGGCCGATGTCCGTCGCCTGCAATTCCGTTTTCATCTGGCGCCGGGAATCGGCCCGGAACTGATCGGCGACGTGGTGTTTCTCGGGCAAATCCTCAACAATTTAATCAGCAACGCGATCAAATTCACCCGGGACGGCTATGTCGATTTTCGGGTCGCCATCTTGGAGGATCACCCCGATCGCCAACGGCTGCAATTTGTCGTCGAGGATACCGGCATCGGCATCGATGCGGCCAAGATCGCCAACATTTTCGAGGCGTTTTATCAGACCGATGCTTCCTCGACGCGCGAATTCCAGGGGGCCGGTCTGGGCCTGACCATCACCCGTGAACTCGTGCACTTGCTGCAGGGGACCATCCAGGTGACCAGCACCGTCGGCGAGGGGACGACCTTCACCGTGGTGCTGCCCTTCGAAAAAGCGACCGATTGAAGGCGGCCGGCGTCGTCGCCGTCCGTGGGCGCGGAACGAGCCCCGGAGCGGTCAGATTTTCTTCTGCGGTTTGAGGGACCGAACCACCTTGTCGAGCACCTGGTGGATTTGATCGACGCTGATCGGTTTGGCGAGGACGAAATTCGCCCCCAGATCCATGAAATCCTGCTTTTTCCGATCGTCCACGAAAGCGGAAATGATCGCGACATGCCGCATGCTGGCCGATTCCAGTTGTTTCAGGCCGCGCAGGAAGGACATACCGTCCAGTTTCGGCATCATGTAATCGAGAAAAATCAGATCCGGGTTCAACTGTTCGACGCGGACCAGCGCCTCGTAACCATTCCAACACCATTCGATGTTGGCCGTCGGCATTTTGTGGTGAACGAATTTTTGGATAATTTCCGCCGCGACTTCGTCATCGTCGATGATCAACACGGTCAAGTTGTTGTTTGTCATCTAGCTACCACCTTCCGTCTGCCGTCTTCGCCAACGAGGCCTATTCGCGATATCCCAGGTCGCGATGACGCCGCCGCTTGATCTGAATCAGCTTCACCTCACGTCGCGCTTCTTCATTGGCAGGATTGATATCGTTGGATCGCTTAAAATACGTGCCGGCCAGCCCGTCTTTGCCCTCGGCCTTGAAAATGCGGCCGAGCAGCAAATAGGCTTCGTCGTTGGTGTCGTCCAAGGTGATCGCTTGCTTGAGCATCTCCTTGGCTTCGAAATTCGCCGTCACGTTTTGCTTGCCCGACAATTCGTACAGGCACCAGGCTTTCATCGCCAGGGCTTCGCTGCTTTCCGGATTGATCGCCAACGCCTTGTCCAGGAAATGCAACGCGCCACGGAAATCGTTGCGATTGTAGAAAGTCCGGCCCTCGGTCAGGTTGGTCCGATAGGCTTCCATGTCCCAGGAGGGGAAACGATCGCGCATCGCGTCGGAGACGTCGATCGCGACGTCGGTCGTCGGTTCGCCCTCGAACCGATCGAACAGTTCTTCCCGTTTGGCCGTTTCGCCGAAATTCAACGCCTTGGAAATCACCAGGAGGAAAGCCAGGCGTAGATAATTCTCGAATTTATCCGAGGAAGTCTCTTTCAGTTGTTGGATGCTTTTTCCCAGCAGGGTCGGCACGTAATTCTGCAAATCGGTATCCAGCCGCAACTCGTTGACGATCGTCTCGTATTGGTCGGATTTGTGGAGAATACAATCCATTTTCTTGTTGTGCTGGAAGGACTCCAACAAGTCGGCCGGATCGGCTTCGAACATCAATCCCTGCTTGAGGATTTCGGCTAGCGGCACCGGTTCCATTTTGTAGCGTTTTGGATTCAAGCGTTCGCCGGAGAAATGAAAAGCGCTGCCTTTCCAGAGCGGCGTGAAGACGTCGAGAATTTTTTGCGCCTGTTGCTGCGTCAAATAGTAGTCGAGATCCTTGGCGTCGAGGATCCCCATTTGGACCAATGCTTGCCCCTGCTGGATGTTCCGGGCCTTGGCATATCTCAGGGAGTCGTCGTTTTCCTTTTGGGTCAGCTTGTTGATTTGCTCCAGGTAGCGGCCCAGCGTGTTTTCACGCAGGTAATTCGACTTGACCTCGACCACCGCGCCGGACTGCAACAATACGTTTAAAATTCGGCGTTCGCCCTTCAATCGCAAGACGCCGGATTCGCCGTGCCGGATCAGATGCATGAATAGCCGGGTGATCGACGCCGAGGTGATCTTCCCACGATACCACGGTTTCGAGGTGCGCGACTGCGGAGCGTCGGTCAAGGGGCCTTCCAACCGCTCGGCCAGGCTGCGGCAGGTTTTTTGACCGCTCAACCATTCGCCGATAGCGCGCAGCAAGTCGCCCTGGTCGATCGGCAACTGGATGAATTCATCGGCCGCGATGCGAAAGCCGGCGCGCTCCAGGTCGCTCACCGGCGGCATCTTTCGGGAAAGCAAAAGGAAGGGAATGTTGTTCAGACTGCCGTGGCTTTTGAACAGGCGCGCCAATTCCATACCGGAAATCACCGGCATTTCGGCGCTGCATAGAATTAAGTTCGGCTGAAAATTAAACGTGGTTTCAATGGCTAGTTTGGCGTCCGAGCAAACCTGAACATCGTAATGATATTCCGTTAAAATTTGCCGTATCTTTTCTTCCAAACGCCCTTGTTGGGACAGTAGAAGGATTTTTGATGGATTCATCGACCCTTCACCCTAGCTCTTTCGGTTTTCGCATGAATACATACTACTTTCACAAATCCCAAAACGGGAAGTGTAAAAGTTAGCTCAACACTTTCCGGACATTTTCGAATTCGATTTTTTACCGTTATCTATCGCCCCATGAATCCATTTATAGATTAACACCACGTTTCATGCAATTGTTAAATCACCTTTTTTCTTACGATCGTTCAAAATCGACATTAATATAATTAATTATCCAGCAACATGCAAGACATAGAAAATTAAAAATACTCAGAAGACTGGATTTCAATTAGCCCGATGATTGTCACTTTTTAACCAGGTGGATAAATTATAAAAACATGCAAATGTCCCGATTGCGGGAAAAAGCGGCTTCCGGGAAAAATCCTTTTCATTAATCGTTTTCAGTTGGAACATGAACTTATCGGGCGATGATCTCAAAAATGTATTTCTTGGAGGCTGTTGGTTGGCCGGCAGATCGAAGTTTGGATTTTGGAACGGAAAATTAATGAATTCGCCCCCATTACTTTTCGCTCGCTTTCCGATTGGCGGATAAACCATGACGGCGGCCGAATCTATTTTTTTCGCGTCGATGATGGAGCGTTACAATCGGTCGTAGGGACGATGATTCGATGGTGGGGATAAAATTTGGTTGGTTATCTAAAAATCTACAGATGTCGATAATTCCTCAATTTAATGTGGGGAAGGCTTTGATCAAACCGCGTGGATAATTGCCCGGCAAAAAGCCGGCAGATCATCGGGCCGGCGGCTGGTGATCAAGCGGCCGTCCACCACCACTTCGACGTCGAGATATTCCCCGCCGGCATTGACCAGATCCACTTGAATCGCCGGCGACCCGGTCACTTGCTTGCCGCGAACCACATCGGCTGAGCACAACATCGAGGGCCCATGGCAGATGGCCGCGACGATTTTCCCGGCGGCAAATGCCTCCCGAACCAAACGGACCATCTCGGGATAGCGCCGCATTTTGTCCGGCGCATAGCCGCCCGGAATGATCAAAATGTCGCAGCGGTCGCCGGAAAAATCCGCCGCCTTGCCGTCGACCTTGACCGGATAGGCGCCTGTTTTCCCCGTGTATTTGGTCGCCGAACCCGAACCGATGAGGGTCACCTTCGCGCCTTCCTCCAAAAGTCGATAATAAGGGTACCAGAGCTCCATTTCTTCATAGAGTTCCTCGGCGAGGAGATAAACGATTTTACCGTTCAATGACATGAGCATATCCCCCATTTCCCTTCGGCAATCGGCTGGGAAAACGGTATCCCTGCCATGCAAACATAATCACGTCGAAGGGAAGGCAAGGGAGGGAAGAGCCTTTTTAACGACCGCGGCGGATTTCGCGGCCGAGCTCCGGTCCGGCGAGCACCGGATACGCGGCGGGATCGATCAGTTCGCAACAGGCTGCCGGCAAACGGTCGATTTCCCGCCGGGCATTTTCTTTGATGGCGGCCAACGACGGCGATTCACCGGCCGGTATCCCCTCGCGGATCAAGGGTCGCAAGATCGTTTCGGCGATCCAGGCCGGATTCGTCATCAAAACCTGCTCGCCGGTTTCCAGCGAAAACAATGGCGTCGAATGCATCCAATCCGGTTTGGCGGTCTCCAGTTCCAGCACGTCGGCGACAAATCGCCCCTGCGGATCGCTGAGCCGCCAGAGATCTTTCATGCCGGGAACGGTGGTTTTTGCGGTGGAATCCGAACGCTTCATTTTGCATTCCCATCGCTCGTTCTCGCCCTCCAGGGCGGCCAGTTTGTAAACGCCGGTCAGTGAGGGATCGTCCTGGGCCGTTACCAGCCGCGTGCCGATTCCCCATTGATCGATCGGCGCTCCCTCGCGCAATAGCGCCGCGACCCGATATTCGTCCAGGTCGCCGGAAGCGACGATTTTCACCCCCGGCAGATTCGCTTCGTCCAGCCGGCGGCGGGCTTCCTTGGCCAGCGCGGCGAGATCGCCGGAATCCAAGCGGATGCCGAACAGCCGGTGGCCTTTTTGCTCCAGTTCATGCGCGACCTGAATGGCATGGGGAACGCCGCTGCGCAGGGTGTCGTAGGTGTCGACCAGAAGAGTGCCGTTTTCCGGATAGGCTTCGCAATAGGCGCGAAAAGCCGTCAGTTCGTCCGGAAAGGCCATGATCCACGAATGGGCCTGGGTGCCGCGCGCGGGAATGCCGTATTGCCGGCCGGCCTCCACGTTGGAGGTTGCCGCGCACCCGCCGATATACGCCGCGCGGGCGGCGGACAGCGCGCCATCAGCTCCCTGGGCTCGTCGCATGCCGAATTCGAGAACGTTGTCGCGCCCGGCCGCCCGGCAGATGCGCATGGCCTTGGTGGCGATCAGTGTTTGGAAATTGACCGCGTTCAACAGGGCCGACTCGATCACCTGTCCTTGATCGAGCGGTGCGCAAACCCGCACCACCGGTTCGTAAGGGAAAACGCAGCTTCCTTCCGGCACGGCATCAACGTTGCCGGTGAATCGCCAATCGCGCAGATAGGCCAGAAAATCCGCCGAAAACATTCCCAGCGAGCGCAGATGATCGAGATCGGTCGCGGTGAAATGCAAGCCGTTCAAAAAGATCGCGACGTCGGCGATCCCGGCGGCGACGGCATAACCGCCGCCGAACGGCAAACGGCGGAAAAACATTTCGAAACAGGCGCGGCGGCGGTGGATCCCTTCGCGCCAATAGCCTTGCATCATCGTCAGCTCGTACAGATCGGTGAACAGCGGCGTGGCGGGGAGAGTCATGGTGGTCGCTCACCTCGATTCGATGATCTCGGCCGATTGAACGCGATTGACGCCGGCGCGATCCATTTCGTTTAGCGCGGCGGCGAGCGAGCCGTTCAGGTCGATACCGCGGCAGGCGTCTTCGACGACGAATACGCGAAAGCCCAGCCGGTGGGCGTCGAGGGCGGACCAGAGGACGCAGAAATCGGTGGCGAGCCCGGCCAGGTAAACGGTGTCGATGCCGCGGTCGCGCAGATAGCCGGCGAGGCCCGTGGCGGTGCGCTGGTCGTTTTCGAAGAAGGTCGAATAGGAGTCGATGGCGCGATGAAAACCCTTGCGAATGATCAGTGTGCCGGACTGTACGTCCGCTTCCGGATGGAATTCCGCGCCGCGGGTGCCTTGAACGCAGTGCGTCGGCCAGAGAATCTGCCGGCCGTAAGCGAGATCGACGGTTTCATAGGCCTTTTTCCCGGGGTGGGATGACGCGAAGGAAAGGTGATCGGCCGGATGCCAATCCTGTGTATAGACGATGTGCTGAAACGAGCGCGACAGACGATTGACGACCAGAATGGCCCGGTCGCCTTCCGGCACGGCCAGCGCGCCGCCCGGACAAAAATCGTTTTGCAGATCCACTGCGATCAACGCCTGGTTCAATCCCCTGATCGTTCCCAAGTCTTCCGCTCCGTTGCTTCGGTTACCCTCGAATTTTGCGCTACAAGCAGGCCCGCAACAAGGCCGGGCACGACCGGCTCGGAACGAAAATAGGCAATTCGGAAATTCATGCTTAAAGTTAAATCAGAGGAGATGGAAGGATGATGCCGATCGTTCAGCCGGACATCGAAAAATACCTGGCCACCGTGCGCTCGCCGTCGGTTCCGCCGTTGGCCGAAATGGAGGCCTGGGCGGCGGCGCACGATTTCCCGATCGTCGGCCCCGATGTCGGCCGATTGTTGTTCATCCTGGCGCGTTTCGCCGGGGCGCGGCGAGTGCTGGAATTGGGCTCCGGTTACGGTTACAGCGCGTTTTGGTTCGCCCTGGCGCTGCCGCCGGACGGCGAGGTTCATTGCACGGACCAATCGGCGGACAATCGCGATCGCGCCCGGGACTATTTCCGGCGGGCGGGAATGGAGGGCAAACTGCACTTTCACGTCGGCGAGGCGCTGTCGCTGGCCCGCGGAATTCAGGGGCCGTTCGACATCGTTTTTAGTGATATCGACAAGGAGGATTATCCGGCGGCGATCGCAACCGCGACGACTTTGCTGCGCGCGGGCGGTTTGTTCGTCACCGACAATGCCTTGTGGTACGGCAAGGTCGCCGCGCCGGAACCGGATGCGCCGACGCGCGGTGTCCTGCGGTTCAATCAATCACTGGCGGCCGATTCTCGTTACGAAACGGTGATCCTGCCGCTGCGCGATGGTTTGTCGGTGGCCGTGAAAAAGTAGCTTCGCCCAGGGCGGAGAGCTTGGCGGTGGAGGGAGTCTGCATTGATCGCGGAGACTCGCGAGAAACGAAAGGGCGTGCTTTTCGAGATTCTCGAATCGTGCCTGCAGATCGACGAACTGGCGGTCGAAATCTACCAGCGGTTCGCGACGGATTCGCCGGCCGGCGACTTACGGCGATTCTGGGAAGAATTGGCGGTCGAGGAAAAGGATCACGTCGGTCTCTGGGAAAAGATGCTCAAGCTGGCCGAATTGCACATCCTGCCGCAGGTATTCGATCAGCCGTTCATCATTCGGGATAAGTTGGCCGGGATTCTGGCGCGCAGCCGGGAACGATTCGGCGAATACTGCCGTAAACCGGAGTCACATCAGGCGTTTCTGGTGGCGACGGAATTGGAGTTCCAGATGCTGCACGAGGCCTTTCTAACATTGATTCATTTTTACAATCAACTGACGGACAGCGAAATCGCGCCGCTGGATTACCGCCGGCATATCACAATGTTCATCGAGGGAACCCGCGCGTTCAATCCCGAGAGCCCGGATTTGCAATTGCTGATGCAATCGATCGAATCGATGTTCAATAATGTCCAGGCTCTGGTGGAATACGGCCGCACCGACAGTTTGACGGGATTGGTCAATCGGCGCGGTTTTCTGGCCACGTTGTCGACCCACGCCTACCTGGCGCAACGCAATTCCTACGCCATGGCCGTGCTGTTGATCGACGTGGACGAGTTGAAGCGAATCAACGAAGAGCGCGGTTTCGCCGTCGGTGATCGCCTCCTGCAGGTCATCGCCGAGAAATTGAGCGAGGATGTGCGGCACTCCGATTTGCTCGGCCGCTACGAAGGGGATTGCTTTGCCATGGCCTTGAGCCGCGTCACCGCCAAGTCGGTGCCCAAGGTGGTCGAAACGATCCGTCGCCGCGTGGAACTGGAAACCGCCGCGCTGGGCGCTCCGGCCACGGTGAGTGTCGGTGCGGTCTACGGAAAATTTCGTCGCACGGTCGACACCAATCTGCCCCGGCTCATCGAATCCGCGGAACAGAATTTACGCAAAGCCAAGAGCGACGGAACGAATCGAATCGTGGTCACTGGAATACCCGCCGGCCGATAAAGCAGTGGTGTATCTCGTTGTTTTTCGATCGGCCAATGCGGCTGGAAAGCTAAAATATATGGAAAGTGGCGTAATTAAGCGATTCAAAAGACGAAAAAATCACAGAATCCCGTTAATGCTTTAACAGGGAGGGTATCGTGAGGAAATTCACAGCGCAAAAATTTTCCACCACGCAAATATTTTGATAGCTTTTACAGGACGTTTTTGGCCTGTAAGTCCAATTGTCGCAATCGAAAATGCCGAATCGCGCGAATCGATTTCAACACGGGAGAATGGTTGCACTTTCCTCTTGACCTTCGGGGGCCGGTTAAGTATTCTGAGCAACCTGAATGAGCACTCACTCAAAGAAGCCAATCATGTCAGAGGGCAAAAAGCACTGGGGTTTATTATGAGCGAAAGTCTGGCAAGCACCATCAACAAGATCTGTGGCGGAGTGGGGAAGGATCAATCGCGGTTAATGGACATCGTCGAGGCCGTCCAAGCCAAAAACGGGTACATCAGCAGCGAAGCGATCGACCTCATCGCGAAGGAACTGGGCATCCCGCGAGTGGAAGTGGCGAGCTTGGTTTCGTTTTACGCTTTCTTCTCCGACACGCCCAAGGGCAAGATCGTCATCCGGCTGTGCAACGACATCATCGACAAATATCAGGGTGTCGATCAGGTCGCCGAGGCCTTCAAACAGGAACTGGGCATCGATTTCGGCGAAACCACGAAAGACGGCAAGATCAGCCTCGAATGGGCGCCCTGCATCGGGATGAGCGATCAGGCGCCGGCGGCGCTGGTCAACGACGTCGTGGTGACCTACCTGTCCAGCGACAAGGCGCGGGAAATCGTCCGCACCCTGAAGGAAACCGGCGACCCGAAACGGCTGGTCAAGCGCCTGGGTGACGGCTTCAACGCCCACGAACTGGTTCGTTCCATGGTCCACAACAACCTGCGCCGCAAAGGCCAGGTGTTGTTCGCCGATTTCCCGTCCGGCGAGGGGCTGCGCAAAGCCCTGGCGATGAGTTCGGTGGAAGTCATCCGCGAAATCAAAACGGCCCGCCTGCGCGGCCGCGGCGGCGCGGGCTTCCCGACCGGCCTCAAGTGGGAGTTCACCCGCAATTCCGACGGCAAGCAGAAATACGTGCTGTGCAACGCCGACGAAGGCGAGCCCGGCACGTTCAAAGACCGCGTGCTGCTCACCGAACGCGCCGACATGCTGTTCGAAGGCATGACGATCGCCGGTTACGCGATCGGCGCCGAAATGGGCATCCTGTATCTGCGCGGCGAATACGCTTACCTCGAAGCCTACCTGAACAAGGTGCTCGACGACCGCCGCCGCCAGGGCTGGCTCGGCGCGAACATCATGGGCAAGCAGGGCTTCAATTTCGACATCCGCATTCAGATGGGCGCCGGCGCTTACGTCTGCGGCGAGGAAACCGCGCTGATCAGCTCCTGCGAGGGCCTGCGCGGCGATCCGAAAAACCGGCCGCCGTTCCCCGCCCAAAAGGGCTATCTAGGCAACCCGTCGACGGTCAACAACGTCGAGACGTTCTGCTGCGTGCCGCGCATCATCGAACAGGGCGCGGCGTGGTTCTCGGAAATCGGCTCGCACGGCAGCCCCGGCACCAAGTTGTTGTCGGTCAGCGGTGACTGCTCCAGCCCGGGCGTCTACGAGATTCCGTTCGGCATGACGCTGGCCGATCTGCTCAAGGAAGTCGGCGGCACGGACGCGATCGCGGTGCAGATGGGCGGCCCCTCGGGCAACCTGGTCGGTCCCGCCGATTTCGGCCGGACGATCTGCTTCGACGACCTGGCGACCGGCGGCTCGGTGATGATCTTCGGGCCGGAACGCGACGTGCTCGAGGTGGCCGAGTCCTTCATGGAATTCTTCATCCATGAAAGCTGCGGCTACTGCACGCCCTGCCGGGTCGGCAACCGCCTGCTCCGCGAGCGCCTGCATCAGATCCGCGCGCTCCAGGGCACGCCGCAAGACATCGAGTACCTGCAGAAGCTGGGCGAGATCGTCAAAGCCGCAAGCCGCTGCGGGTTGGGCCAGACCTCGCCGAACCCCGTTTTGACGACGCTGAAAAACTTCCGCCCGGCGTACAACGCTCTGGTCCACCCGATGAAGGACGGCCAGCAGCCGACCTTCGACCTGGCGCAGGCGTTGAAGTTGGCCGAAAAAGTGCAGGGCCGCAAAGCGGTCCATCACCACGAATAGAGGGTGGTACCATGAGTGACGCAATCACCTTTATCATTGACGGTGTCGAGATCAAGGCCCAACCGGGGCAGACCATCCTGCAGGCGGCCGAGGCGGCGGGCATCTACATCCCGCGGCTGTGCTTCCATCCCGAGCTGAAGGTGCACGGCAGTTGCCGCGTTTGCACGGTGCTGGTCAACGGCCGGCCGCAGGCGGCCTGCACGCAGCCGGTGGCGCCGGGCATGATCGTCGACAACGGCTCCGAGAAAATCGCGGCGATCCGCCGCGCCATCATCGACATGTTGTTCGTCGAGGGCAACCACTTCTGCATGTTCTGCGAAAAGAGCGGCAACTGCGAACTGCAGGCGATGGCCTATCGCTTCGGCATCGCCGCCCCGCAGTATCCCTATCTCTTCCCGCAACGGGAAGTGGACGCCTCGCACCCTGATATCTTCATCGACCGCAACCGCTGCATCCTCTGCGGTCGTTGCGTGCGCGCCTCGCGCGATGTCGACGGCAAGACGGTGTTTGAGTTCGTCGGCCGCGGCCACCACAAGAAGCTGGCGGTCAACGCCGACGCCGACCTGGCCGCGACCAACGCGGCGGCCACCGACAAGGCGGTGCAGATTTGCCCGGTGGGCGCACTGTTGCGCAAGCGGGTGGGCTACAAGATTCCGGTGGGCCAGCGGTTGTACGACCACGAGCCGATCGGCTCCGCTATCGAGAAAAAACAAGCTTCGGCCAGCGCCGATAAGTGAGGTTGACAGATGGAAAAACCGAAAATCGCCACGGCATCTCTGGCTGGTTGCTTCGGCTGTCACATGTCGATCCTGGACATTGACGACCGGATTCTGAAACTGGTCGAGTTGATCGATTTCGACAAGTCGCCGGTGGACGACATCAAGGAATTCACCGGCCGGTGTCTGGTCGGCCTGATCGAAGGCGGCTGCGCCAACGAGGAAAACGTCCGCGTGCTGCGCGACTTTCGCAAACACTGCGACATCCTCATCTCGGTCGGCGACTGCGCGATCATGGGCGGCCTGCCCGCGATGCGCAACACGGTGCCGCTCAAGGAATGCCTCGAAGAGGCGTACCTCAACGGCCCGACCGTTTACAACCCGAGCGGCAAACTGCCCAACGATCCGGAAATCCCGCTGCTTCTCGACAAGGTCTATCCCTGTCACGAAGTGGTGAAAATCGACTATCACCTCCCCGGCTGTCCGCCTCCAGCCGACACGTTGTGGGAAGCGTTGGTCGCGTTGCTTACCGGCAAACCGCTGGCCCTGCCGTACGAACTCATTAAGTACGACTGAGCGAGAGAGGATAGGGAGTCGCCATGAAAGAGACGAAAGAATTAAAACGCGTGGTTATCGAACCCGTGACGCGTGTCGAGGGTCACGGCAAGGTGACCTTGCTGCTCGACGAGAAAAACAAGGTCGCGCAGGCGCGCCTGCACATCGTCGAGTTCCGCGGTTTCGAGCGCTTTATCCAAGGCCGGCCGTACTGGGAAGTGCCCGTGCTGGTGCAGCGGCTGTGCGGTATCTGCCCGGTCAGCCACCACCTGGCGGCCGCCAAGGCGATGGACGTCATCGTCGGCGCCGACCGGTTGACCCCGACCGCCGAGAAGATGCGCCGCCTGATGCACTACGGCCAGATGTTCCAGTCGCATGCGTTGCACTTCTTCCACTTGGCGTCGCCGGACCTGCTGTTCGGCTTCGACGCCGATCCGGCGATCCGCAACGTCATCGGCATCATCTACAAGCACCCCGACCTGGCCGTCCAGGCGGTGATGATGCGTAAGTACGGGCAGGAAATCATCAAGCGGACCGCGGGCAAGAAAATCCACGGCACCGGCGCGATCCCCGGCGGCATCAACAAAAACCTCACCATCGAGGAACGCGATTACCTGCTGAAAGACCTCGACCAGATGATCACCTGGTCGCGCGGCGCGATGGCCATCGTCAAGGACATCACGCGCAAGGGACTCGAAGCGCTGGCGCCGTTCGGCTCCTTCGATTCGAACCACGTGAGCCTGATCCGCGCCGACGGCGCGATGGATCTGTACCACGGCAACCTGCGCGCGATCGACGCCGGCGGCAAGAAGATCTTCGATCAGGTCGACTACCAGAAATACTACGACTACATCGCCGAGGAAGTGCGGCCGTGGTCGTACATGAAGTTCCCGTTCATCAAATCGATTGGCCCGGAAAACGGCTGGTACCGCGTCGGCCCGCTGGCCCGCGTGAACGCCGCCGATTTCATCGATACGCCCGAGGCGGAAGCCGAACGGAATGAATTCATGGCGTTGGGCGGCGGCAAGCCGATCAACATCACGATGGCGTATCACTGGGCGCGCATCATCGAATTGTTGCACTCGATCGAAAAGATCAAGGAACTGCTGAACGACAAGGATTTGCAGGGCAACGATCTGGTGGTCAACGGCCAGCGCCGCGAGGAAGGCGTCGGCCTCATCGAGGCGCCGCGCGGTACGCTGTTCCACCACTATCGCGTCGACAAGAACGACCAGGTGGTCATGGGCAACTTGATCGTCTCCACCACCAGCAACAACGAGCCGATGAACCGGGCGGTGCAGAAGGTCGCGGCCGACACGTTCGACGGCCGGGCGATCACCGAGGGCATGCTCAACGGCATCGAAGTGGCCATCCGGGCCTACGATCCGTGCCTGTCCTGCGCGACGCACGCCCTGGGCCAGATGCCGCTCGAAGTGACGCTGGTCGACGCCGAGGGTAACCTGGTCGACAGGAAGACGAGAGGTTGATCCCGGACGCGGACCAGGTGTTGCTCTATGGTTACGGGAACCCGGGCCGCGAGGACGACGGCCTGGGAACGTCCCTGGCCGAGGCGGTGGAAAAGCTGGCGATCGCCGGTGTGGCGGTTGACGCCAACTACCAACTCTCGGTCGAGGACGCCGCGACGGTCGCCCGATACCCGGCGGTGATTTTCGCCGATGCGGCCGTGGCGGGGCCCGAGCCCTTTTCCTTCGCGCCGCTGGCGCCGAAACGGCAACTGTCGTTTTCCACGCACAGCGTCGACGCGGCCACGGTCCTGGGGCTGGCGGAGGAGATGTTCGGGGCGAAAACCAAGGGCTATCTCCTGGGGATTCGCGGTTACTCGTTCGGGATGTTCACTGAAAAGTTGACGGCACAAGCCGAGGCCAATCTCGCGGCGGCGATCGAATTTCTGGTGCCGTTGCTCCGGCAGGGCCCCGTGGCGCTGGCGGCGGCAGGCGACCGGTCGCGACCGGCGAGTTGAACCCAACCAGGCGCGAGGGAAGAAGATGAAAGACGGAAAATTCGTGATTCTGTGCATCGATGACGATCCGGATGTCTTGATGGTATTGCGGACCATTTTGGAAAATGCCGGCTACCACATGGAAGAGGCCCCCAGCGCCGAGGCCGGCCTGAAGAAATACAAGGAAGCGCATCCCGATCTGGTCATCGTCGACATGATGATGGAAGAGATCGACGCCGGGCGGAACTTCGTCCGGGAACTGAAACTGCTCAAGGCGGAGCAGCCGGTGTACATGCTCAGTTCGGTCGGCGACTCGCTGTCGCAGAACATCAGCTACACGGAACTGGGGCTGGCCGGCGTCTTCCAGAAGCCGATCGATCCCAATACCTTGCTGGTGACCCTGAAGACCAAGTTGAAGAAATAACGGGGCGAACAATCGGGAAGGTACGCCGGACCGGCGACGGTGCGGCGCGCCTTCCTTTTTTAAGACCATGAAAATCGCACTACCCAAAAGCATCGCGGCGCCGGCCGTCGCCCTCGGGGGCGACTTGAAATGCCGGCCGGTCTGGGCGCAAAACGACCAGGCCGAGGTGTTGGACGAAATCGGCGATCTGGCCGGGCCCGACACCCAGGACAAACTCGAAGCCCTGCTGGATCGGCTCGCGCCGGAACTCATCATCTGCGACCGTCATCCGGGCTACTTTTCCACCGGCCTGGGCGAACGCGTCGCCGCCGAACGCGGCTGCCGGATCGCCCACGTGCAACACCACCGCGCCCACGTGGCGGCGGTGTGCCTGGAACGCGGCCTGTATGCCGAACCGGTCGTCGGACTGGCGTTCGACGGCACGGGCTACGGCGACGACGGCATCGCCTGGGGCGGCGAAATCTTCGCCGGTTCCCTGCGCGACGGCCTGCGGCGCGCGGCACATTTCGCTCCGCTGCCGCTGCCGGGGGGCGATGCAGCCGTGCGCGGCCCCTGGCGGATCGCGCTGGCGATGCTTGCCGAACGCGGCGTTCCCGAAAGCCGTTTGGCCGAATGGATCGCCCTGCGACAGGCACCGGTAAACGACCTGGCGCTGTTTCAGGCGGGCTTGCGGGCCCGGCTGGCGGTCGGCCGCAGCACGGCGCTCGGCCGCTGGTTCGACGCCGTCTCCGCGCTGCTCGGCATCCGCGTCACCGCCGCTTTCGAGGCGGAACCGGCGATCGAACTTCAAAAGCGGGCGGAAGCGGCCGGCGGACCGTCGCCGACGATCGAATGGCCGTTCGCGATTTCCGCCGGCGAGCCGGCGGTGATCGATTTCCCGGCGATTCCGGAACTGGCGTTCGCGGCCGCGGCCGACGCTCCCGCGTTGGCGTATTCGTTCCACGTCGCCGCCGCGCGGGCCGTCGCCGAAGTCGCGGCGCGCCTGGCGCGGGAGACGGGCGCCAAGACCGTGATCGCGTCCGGCGGCGTCTTTCTCAATCGGTTGCTCGATCGGTTGTTGAACGAGGAACTGGCGGCGCGCGGCCTGACCGCCGTGAAATCGCAGCAATTGCCGCCCGGCGACCAGGCCATCGCCCTGGGTCAAATCGGCCTTGTCCTGACCGCTCCCGCCGATTAGTCTATTCACCGCACGGAGGGCAGGATGTGTCTGGCAAAACCGATGAAATTGACGACGATCCAACCGGACGGTCTGTCCGGCGCGGTGGACGCGGGCGGGACCGAGTTGCCCGTCAATCTGATCCTGGTGCCGGAAGCCAAGCTGGGCGATTACGTCTTGGTGCACGCCGGTTCGGCCATCGAGGTCCTGGAGGAACAGGACGCGCGGGCGATTCTGGAGGCCTACGACGAGTTCGTCGAAACCGGCGAGGCGCTGGCGCCGGAGGCTCGCCGGCCGGATGAAAACTGATCCCCGTCAATTGAAGGAAACGGTGCGCGCGCTGACCGCCGCCCTGCGCGAAGAGGCGGCGCTGCTGGCGGCGGTGACCGTGATGCACGTCTGCGGCACGCACGAGCACGAGATCGGCCGGCACGCGTTGCGGCAACTGCTGCCCGCCAACGTGCGGCTGGTCGCCGGACCGGGCTGTCCGGTCTGCATCACGCCGGCGGCGGCGATCGCGACGGCGATCAAGCTGGCCCTGCATCCGGCGCGGCCGATCGTCTGCGCCTATGGCGACATCGTCAAAACCCCGATTCAAAGCGGTTCGCTGTTCGACGCGCGGGGCGACGGCGCCGACGTTCGCGTGGTCTACGATCTGCACGAGCCGGCCGAGCTGGCCCGGCGGCACCCGGACCGCACGGTCGTTTTTTTCAGCATCGGTTTCGAAACCACCGCCGCGCCCGTCGCGGCGATGCTGCTGGGCGACTTGCCGCCCAACTTTACGATTTATACCTGCCACCGTTATGTACCGGCGGCGGTGGAGGCGCTGGCGGCCGGCGGCGAGGACGCCATCAGCGGTTACCTGCTGCCCGGCCACGCGGCGGTGATCACCGGCCAGGTCGCGTATCAATTCCTGGCCGACAAATATCGCCTGCCGTCGGCCGTGGCGGGTTTCGCCGCCGCCGATATCCTAGCCGGGCTGTTGTCCATCGTCCGCCAACTTCGCCGGGGCGAGCCGACGGTGGCGAATTGCTACCGCCAGGTGGTGCGCCCGGAAGGCAATCGCCGCGCCCAGGAAGTGATGGACCGGGTGTTTACGCGCGCCGACGCCGCGTGGCGGGGAATCGGCATGTTGCCGGGCACCGGGCTGGTGTTGCGCGAACCGTTCCGGCGCTACGACGCGCTGTCGCGGCTGGGCGTCGCCGAGGAAACGGGCGTGGAGGACGTCATGCCCGGTTGCCAGTGCCACCTGATCATGGTCGGCCGCCGTGAGCCCGAGCAATGCGGGTTGTTCGGCGGGTTGTGCACGCCCGACCATCCGCGCGGCCCGTGCATGGTCGGCGGCGAGGGCGCCTGCCGCGCCCATTATCTCTATCCGGAGGATCCTCATGAGTGATCGCATCCGCCTGGCCCACGGCTTCGGCGGCAAATTGACCCAGGATCTGCTCGACGAAGTGATCATTCCCGCGTTGTCCGGCCACAACGGTCACGCGGTGACCCTCGACGCGGCGGTGTTGCCCGATTTGCGGCCGCCGGTGGTCGTCTCCACCGACAGCTTCACCATCACGCCGCGCTTTTTCCCGGGCGGCGACATCGGCAAGCTGGCCGTGGTCGGCACGATCAACGACGTCGCCATGATGGGCGCGGCGCCGCGTTACCTGTCGCTCGGGCTGATCATCGAGGAAGGCTTCGCGCTCGAGGAACTGACGCGCATCATGCGGTCGATCGGCGAGGTCTGCCGCGCCACCGGAGTCGAGGTCGTCACCGGCGACACCAAGGTCGTGGAAAAGGGCACGGTGGACGGGCTGTTCATCAACACCACGGGTCTGGGCACCCGCGTGTTCGGACCGGTGGGGCCGTCCCTCATCCGCGCCGGCGATCTGCTGCTGGTGACCGGCACCGTCGGCGATCACGGCGCGGCGATCCTCAACGCCCGCGAAAAGCTCGGCTTCGCGCGCGAACTGGCCAGCGACTGCGCGCCGCTGCACGAACTGGTCGCGCAAGCCGCCGCCGTCGCCGGGCCGCATCTGCACGCCCTGCGCGATCCCACGCGCGGCGGGCTGGCCGCCACGCTGAACGAATTTGCCCAGGACACCGGCCTGCAGATCGTGCTCGAGGAAACGCAAATTCCGATCGCGCCCGGCGTCGCCGCGTTCATCGAGGTGCTCGGCCTCGATCCGCTGCCCCTGGCGAACGAGGGCAAAGCGTTGCTGTTCGTCGCGCCCGAAGCGGCCGACGCGGTGTTGGAAACGATCCGCCGGCATCCGCACGGCGCCAATGCGGTCCGCATCGGCCGGGTCGAACCGGGCGGCAAGCGCGGCCGCGTGGTCATGGAAACCGCCATCGGTACGCGCCGGGTCGTCGAAATGCCGATTGAAGCCGGCCTGCCGCGGATCTGCTGATGCACGAGGGCGCGATCACCCGCTCGATCCTGGATGCCGCAATCGCGGCCCTGGCCGAGAACGAGGTCCGCGGAACGGCCCGCGAGGTGCGCGTCACCGTGGGCGTCTGCCAGGGCCTGGTGCCGGACGCGATGCAAATGTTTTTCGACGCCTTCAAGGCGGAAACGCCGCTGGCCGAGGCGGAACTGGTCGTCGAATTGCAACGGATGGTCGCGCATTGTCCGAGCTGTCGGCAGGACTTCGAACGCGACGAACCGATTCTGATCTGCGAGGTTTGCGGCTCGCCGATGAATCTGATCAAGGGCAAGGAATTGTTAATTACCGCAATCGAGGTGGAAGAATGACTACGCTTGTTGTCGATAAGGATCCGCGCCGCGACGATCAGAAGCTGGCGGCGGATATTCGCGCCGATCTCCAGCGCCGGGGCATCCTGGCGATCAACCTCATCAGTTCGCCCGGCTCGGGAAAAACGACGCTGCTCGAAAAAGCGTTGCCGTTGCTCGCCGCCGATCTGCGTTTGGGGGTTATCGAGGCCGACGCGGCGACGCGCAACGACGCCGATCGCCTGGAAAAGCTGAACATTCTCGTCGAGCCGATCTGTACCGGCATCACCAGTTGCCACATCGCGACGCCGTCGGCGAAGAACGCGCTGGCCAACCTGCCGCTCGACCGGCTCGACCTGGTGGTGATCGAAAACGTCGGCAACCTGGTCTGTCCGGCTGAGGAGGATCTCGGCGAGGATTACAAGATCGCCGTGCTTTCGATCGCCGAGGGCGAGGACAAGCCGCTCAAGTACCCGTTGCTGTTTCAGGAGGCGACGCTGGCCCTGATCAACAAAATCGACGCCGCGGCGGCGTTGGGCGCCGACGTCGATCTGATGGAGAAAAACATCCGCGCGGTCAATCCGCGCCTGGAAGTGTTGCGCGTTTCGGCCCGCACCGGCGAGGGCGTCGGGCGGTTCGTCGCTTGGGTCAAGGCGCGACTGGCCGCCAAACGCCGCGGATAAAATCCGGACATTCCTGGCGATTCGACGATGACAGCGGGCGGACAACCCATTATAGTAGGCGAAATTGCGAGGGCTTCGAACGATGCCGCGTTGCGTCCGCTGTCAGCGTGAAGTCAACGAAACGATCCATCAGGGCGACCATTACCGCCTCGACGGCTTCCGCCTTCATACCGGCAAGGTCAAGCGCATTCAGTCCCAGAGCGGCGACGGCGAACACCAGAACTACTTGCAGCTTTCCGATCCGTGCGAAATCTTCCTGTGCGTCGATTGCTTTCACCAACCGGGCATGAGCGATGTTTGGCTGCGCCATTTCCCCAGTTGCGAAGAACTCAAAGTGTTCCATCGCTGAGGCGCGCCGGGCGCTGCGCGGCTTGTACCGCCGAGCGTTCGCGCATTTCGGCCCGCTGCACTGGTGGCCCGGCGAGACGCCCTTCGAGATTTGCGTCGGCGCCATCCTGACCCAGAACACCGCCTGGACCAACGTCGAAAAAGCCATCGCCGTGCTGCGGCGCAAGAACCTGCTGACGGTCGAGGCGATGCGGCGGGCGCGGCTGGATCATCTGGCGCGGGCGATCCGCTCGTCGGGCTATTACAACCAGAAGGCGCGAAAGCTCAAAACCTTCTGCGACCACGTCGCCAAGGCGCACGACGGCCGCCTGGAAAAGCTGCTGGCTCTGCCGCCGGCGCGGTTGCGCGCGGAATTGCTCGCCCTCAACGGCATCGGCCCCGAAACCGCCGATTCGATCGTGCTTTACGCCGCCGGCCAGCCGATCTTCGTCATCGACGCCTACACGCGGCGGATTCTGGCGCGGATGGGACTGACGCCGGAGGAGATCGACTACGCCGAGCTGCAAGACCTCTTTCACCGCTGCTTTCCGCCCGACGCGCCGTTTTACAATGAATTCCACGCCCAGATCGTCTACCTCGGCAAGGAGTTCTGCCGCCGGCGCGAGCCGCGCTGCGGCGATTGCCCGGCCGCCCTCCGTCGCGCCGCCGGCGCGATTGATTGACGAAACCCTCGCGGGCCGCTAAGGTTTTCATCCGCCGTCTTGCTTGAGGTTCAACCGATGAAACTGGTGCTGGTGCATCCACCCGAGCCGATGAAGTCGATCGCGACCGAGGTCGTCCAGCACCCGATCAACCTCGCGCAGTTGGCGGCCTTCGTGCGCGAGCGCCTGGGCGTGGAAACGGCCATCTGGGATTACGGGGTCGAGCCGTATTCGCCGGTGGGCTTGCGCGACCGGTTGCGGCGGTTCGCGCCCGACGCGGTGGGGTTTTCGGTGATGACGCCGCTGGCCAAGACGGCGGCGCGCCAGGCGGCGATCGTCAAGGAGACGAACCCGGACATCCTGACGATCGTCGGCGGCCCGCACGTTGCGGCGATCCCCGAACGGACGCTCGCCGAGTTCCCGTCCTTCGACCTGGGGGTGATCGGCGAGGGCGAGCAGACGCTGGCCGAGATTTGCGCACGGCGACAACGCGGCGAACGCTTTCCCGAGCGCGTTCCCGGCACGGTCTATCGCGACGGCGGCGCTTTGCGGATCGCGGCGGAACGGCCGCTGATCGCCAATCTGGACGATCTGCCGTACCCGGCGCGCGACCTGCTCGATTTTTCCCGCTACCAGGGCAGTTCCAGCCCGGGTCTGTCCAGCCGCCTGCGCAACATCACCGAGTTGTTCACCAGCCGCGGTTGTCCGGTGCATTGCTTCTTTTGCGGCAGCCACGTCACGCACCGCACCAAGGTGCGGTTCCGCAGCGCCCGCCACGTGCTCGGCGAGGTGCGCGAATGCGTTGAAAAATACGGCATCGACCATTTCACGGTGGACGACGACACGTTCACCTTCGGCCGCGAACGGCTGATCGAAATCTGCCGCGGCCTGCGCGAACTGGGCGTTTCGTGGGATTGCGACAGCCGGGTCAGCAACGTCGACGAGGAATTGCTGCGCCTGATGGCGCAAAGCGGTTGCGTCAAAATCGCTTTCGGGGTAGAGAGCGGCAGCCCCCGCATGCTCGAGGCGATCCGCAAGAAGATCACCATCCAGCAGGTGGAGCAGGCGTTCGCGGCCGCCCGGCGCGCCGGAATCCTGACCAGCGCGTTCATCATGATCGGAACGCACCCGACCGAAACGCCGGCCGAGGTCGAGGCGACGTTCCGCCTGATGCTGCGTATCCGGCCGGACTTCGTCATGGTGTACATCGCGGTGCCTTACCCCGGCACTTCCCTTTACGAGATGATGCAGCGCGAGGGGCTGATCGCGCGCGAGGACTGGGACGAGTTCGACATCGTGCGCGGCGAGCCGGTCTGGCGGACGCATCATTTTTCGCCGGCCGACCTCGTGCGCCTGCAGCGGTCCATGTACCGCCGGATTTATCTCCGCCCCGGATTCATCTGGCGCAAGCTGGCGCTGTTGCGCGGCCCGGACGATCTGCGCTATTTCATCGACGCCTTCGGCAAGTTCATCAAGTACATTTTCGGCAAGCGGCGTGAACTGCCGGCGCCCCGGGACGGCGATTCGACCTGAGCGGGAGTCAGCAGCCGCAGCCGGAGTCGCCGATCACCGAGGAGCGGCCGGCGTCGATGGTGGCGTCGTCGTCGGGCGAGCCGTCGTCGTCGGCGTCGTCGCCGGGCGAGGTGTCGTCGTCGGGGGAAGTGTCGTCATCGGGGGAATCGTCGTCGGGCGAGGCGTCGTCGTCGACGCTGTCGTTGTCCTGGGCGCGTAAGGGCGAATGCCAGACGCCGGCGAGCAGCAGAAGCAGCCCGATCGCCAATCCCAGCCACGGCCGACCCTTTTTCATCGAATCCTCCCGGACGATTCGACTTCGATCTTACCGGAAGTTGGCGCGCTGTCAAATTTTCCCGCCTGGAACTTGTGGTGCTCCCGGGAAGAGTGATAAAAAGTAGGGCAAATACGAGGACGGATGGCCCGACGATGACGAAAGAACCGGAATCCCTGGCGGCGGTGAAAAAGCGGAACAAGGAACTAGCCGATCAACTCGTGCGACTGGATCGCCGGTTGTTCGATCTGATGAGCCTGCTGCAAGCCAACAAGGCGTTCGACAACATTCTCGAGGCGCGCGAGCTTTACAACGTTTTTGCCAGCATCATCCATGAAAAGCTCGGCATCGAATCCTACGCGCTGTTCATCATGGATGAGACGGAATCGAATTTTCATCTCGTGCGCGGGTTCGGCCTGCCCGAGGAAATGCCGGTCGAATTTTCGTTTCCCCGCCAGGAAGGCCTGTTGTGGCAAGCCATCTTGCAGGGGAAACCGTTTTCCGTGGTGGATCGCGACGAGCTGCCACGGTTCCAGGTGCCGTTCGAAAAATTCAATCTGACCGTACTCAACAGCCGCCTGTTTTTGCCGCTGGTGCACAAAGCGCGGGTCGTCGGCGTCCTATCCATCGGCCCCAAAATGGACGGCTCGACCTTTTCCGAGGAAGACCTGGAATTCCTGTCGATCCTCGCCGCGCACGCCGCCGTCAGTTTCACCACCACGGCGCTTTACGAAAAAAACCAGAACGACAAGGCCAATCTCGACAAAACCGTCAAGAACCTCTCGATGCTCTACAACATCGGCCGGGCGATGATTCACATCAGCGATCTGAAAAATCTGCTGAAGTTCATTCTCGGCGAGGCCGTGAAAACCACCGAGGCGCAGAAGGGCTCGCTGATGCTGTACGACGCCAACATCCAGCGCCTCGTGCTGCGCGTCGTCAAAGGCCTGCCCGATCCGCGCACCGAGGAAGCGATCAACAGCGGCGAAATCGAATGCGCCACCTTCGGCGTGGGCGAGGGCATCGCCGGCAAGGTTTTTCAGACGCTCAAGCCGATCATCGCCAATTCCACCACTGACGACGACCGCTACATGGCGCGCGAGGCGTCGAACGTCGATTCGATCCTCTGCATCCCGCTGATCGCCTCCGACGAACCGATCGGCGTCATCAACATCACCAACAAAAAGAACGGCAAGAAATTCACCCACGAGGACGTCGATCTGCTCACGGCCCTGGGCAACCAGGCCGCCGTCGCCATCAACAACGCCACCCTCTACGAGATGGCCATCACCGACGAACTGACCAAGCTGTATATCCGCCGCTATTTCAACGTGCGCCTCGATACCGAGATGAAACGGGCCCGCCGCTACGGGCACAAGCTTGCCCTGGCGATCTGCGACCTCGACCATTTCAAAAGCGTCAACGATACGTTCGGTCACCAGGTCGGCGACATCGTGCTGACGAAAGTGGCCGACATGGTCAAGATGCGCGTCCGCGAAATCGACACCCCGGCCCGCTTCGGCGGCGAGGAGTTCGCCATCATCCTGCCGGAAACCGATTACCGCGGCGCCGTGGCGATGGCCGAACGGCTCCGCGAATCCGTGGCGCAAATCGAGTTCCCCGAAATGGGCCGCAACGTCACCATCAGCATCGGCCTGTCTTCCTACCCGGATCACGCCGACGACAAGCAGGGATTGATCCGCACCGCCGACACGGCGCTCTACGAGGCCAAACGCCAGGGGCGCAACCGCGTCTGTGTCTACGCGGTGCCCAAGGCCGGCGAAAAAACCGAAACGAAGCAATAAAACCCTAGCGGCGCGGATAGACCGGCAAGGGGCGGGGCCCGTCGGGCAGGATCGTCTCGGCGGTGATGGTCAGATCGTCCGGCGTTTTCCAGCGGCGATCCGGGCCGCTGCTGCCGAGTGTAAAGCCGTGTTCCCCCGTTTTCACATAGCGATATTTGCACCCCCACGGATCCTTGCGCGGGATGTGCGTGAAGGTTTCGGCGCGCGCGCTGTACCGGTAGGGGATCGACAGGGTGCGCCAGGCGCCGGCGTCCTCCACCGCGGGCATGAATACTTCCCATTCCACCGCGGGCAGTTCCTTGCCGCCGGCCTCGTAGACATGCAGGCTGCGCGCGACCGCTTCCATGACGTTGTGCGCGATGGCGAGACGGATCTGTTGTTGGTAGCCGGCCGCCGCGTCGGCCAGCAGGCCGACTGCCACCATCGCGACCGCGAGCGACGACGCCAGAGCGGATTTGATCAGTCGGCGGCGGGTGTCCCAACTCAGCGCCAGGGCGGTCAGAAACCACAGGCCGCCCAGCAGCAGAATCGGTTCCTCTTGGTAATCGGTGACGACCGCGACCCGCAGAATCCAGGCGGCCAGCAGGCCGAGTGACGCGACCAGAGCCCCGAGGCGGACGGCGCGCGGCATTACTCCTCGGTTTTCTTGGTTCCGAACAGGCGCTTGATCAGGCCGCCCTGTTTCTCTTTCTTGGCTTTCGCCGCCATCTTGCGAAGAAAATGATCGCCCTTTTCGATGCAGCAGCTCTTGTATTTTTTGCCGCTGCCGCAGGGGCAGGGGTCGTTGCGGCCGATTTCAATGACGTCGCGCGGCGCGGTGATGACGCTTTTGCGAAAGGCCATCCGGGGGCTGATTTTCGTGGTGCGGTAACGCATAAACAGGACTCCTTCCGGTTCGGTGACGACGCCGGCGTGGCGCGCGGCGAATCCAACCGGGCACTAATATTTAGCGAATTTTCCTTTTTTGTCGAGATGCCCGCGCAGATAGTCGATCAGCACGCCGAGGTAATCGGCCAGCGGCGGGCACTGGATGCCGGAATCCTTCAACAATTCGCGGGTGTGGCGGCAGTCGAAGATCGCGTGGTGTTCGAGATAGGTCAGCACTTCCTCGGGCACAGCCAGCAGCGGGCCCAGTTTCGGCATCTTCAGCGCGACCTTGATCATCCCCATGGGCAAATGGCCGAGGGTTTTGCCGAGGCCGAAATGTTGATAGGTCAGGTCGATGAATTCGCGTACCAGCAGCGGGTCCGGGTCGCAGATCTGAAAGGTCCGGCCGATCGCTTCGGGCCGGCCGGCGATGTGCACCACGGCTTGGACGAGGTAATCGACCGGCACCAGATGAAAATACGCGTCGCCTTTGCCCAGGCTCGGCAGGCGCATTTTCTTGAAGGGCGCGAGCAGGTTTTGCGCCTCGGCATCCGCCAGGGTGGACAACAGGAAATACGGGCCGTCGTATTTGTCCGCCTCGCCGGTGCGGCTGTCGCCGATGACGATGGACGGCCGGATGATCACCGTCGGGATTTGTTCCCGCCGTTGCCGGACCAGCGATTCGGCCTCGAATTTGGTCGATTCGTAATGGTTTTTAAAACCCTGGCCGTAATCGAGTTCGTCCTCGAGCACCAGGCCGGTCCGCAGGCCCGACACGTAGCAGGTGGAAAAATAGACCAGCTTTTGCAGCCGCTTCATTTCCTGGCACAAATCCAACACGCGGCGCGTGCCTTCCACGTTGACGTTCCAGGCGATTTTTTCGGCGATCGCCAGATCGTAGGCCGCGCCCAGATGCCAGACCTCGTCGACTTCCGCCAGCAATCGCCGATAAACCGCGTCTTCCAGACCGAACTGATCGACGGTCAGGTCGCCGACCAGGAACTCGAACAAATCCGCAGCCGGCAATTGCAACTCGGCTTGAATGGCCGCCGCCGTCGTCCGGGCGTTTTCGAGAAATTGCTCTTGCACCAACAGGCGAAATCGGATGTTCTGCTCGGTGGTAAGGATTTGCTTTACCTGATTGCGGCCCAGGAAACCGGGGAACCCGGTGAAAAACAGCGTTTTAATCGGCGGCTTGGCAGTGGGCTTCGACTGCGCGGACTTCTTGGCGCCGGTCGCCGGTTTTTTCGGTGCCGTGCCGGTTTTTTCTTTTCCGCGCGCGGCAACGGCTTTGGTCTGCCCCGCGGTTTTTTTCGCCGGTTTGAGCGGAGTTTTCGCGGCCTGTTTTTTCT
This sequence comes from Myxococcales bacterium, assembly GCA_012517325.1. NCBI lineage: Bacteria > Pseudomonadati > Myxococcota > Myxococcia > Myxococcales > Myxococcales bacterium. The sequence continues at coordinate 42,817 of JAAYVF010000026.1, forward strand.
TGCTGGTTTTTTCGGCCATGATCGATTCCCTACACGTTCTAAGGCTAGGTTAAATCAGGCAAAAACATCCTTCAGCCAAGCGCCTGTAACCTAACGCGTCCAACCGTCGGATGTCAACGGCCGCCGGCCTTGGGGGCCGGTGGGCGAGTTCAAGAAAAAATCTCAGGAATTCATTGATTTTTTTTCTTTTCAGTGGTTAGGTTGGACGTAATAACAGAGGTGATGGGTTTTCCGACAATTCAAACCGAAATTCGTCCGGTATTTTCACAACGGGGAGCGATTTCTTTCTAACCCGAGCGATTCGTTACAGGCGGATCGTTCCGCGAGAAGGAGGAGGTGAAGGCCTTGAAGTACGAGATCAAACACGGACCGTCCTTTTCCAGTTTGTTTCTGGAAATGGACCCGAGCGACAAGGTTCGCACCGAGGCGGGAGCCATGGTCGGCATGTCGGGCAATCTGGCGATCGAAACCAAGGTTTACGGAGGATTTCTCAAGGCGTTGTTCCGCAAATTGTTCGGCGGCGAAAGTGTTTTTCAAAACACCTATTCGCCCCAGGGCGGGCCGGGAAAATTGATTTTATCGCCGACGCTGCCGGGGCAAATCGTTCATTATCCGTTGCAAAACAGCGCCCTGATTTTACAGGGCTCTTCTTTCCTGGCTTGTTCGCCCGAGATCGACATGAAAACCAAGTACGGCGGCCTGAAATCCATGGTCAGCGGCGAGGGCTTGTTCCTGCTCGAACTCAAGGGCACGGGCAATCTGTGGTTCAACGCCTACGGCAACATCGTGCCGATCGACGTGGACGGGGAGTACATTGTCGACACCGGGCACATCGTGGCCTTCGAACCGACGTTGAACTTCAAGGTCAGCCGCATCGGCGGTCTCAAGTCGACCCTGTTGTCGGGCGAGGGTTTCGTGGCCCGCTTCAACGGCAAGGGCAAGCTGTACATCCAGAGCCGGACGGTTTCATCGCTGCTGGGCTGGCTGACGCCGCTTTTGCCGCGACACTAAGGAAAGGAGCGACAGATGAATATCGAAATCCTGCATCGGCCTTCCTACGCGATCGCCGATGTTCATTTGAATCAGGGCGAAAGCGTCATCGCCGAGGGCGGCGCGATGGTCAGCATGACCGACAACATCACCGTCACGACCAGCACCTTTTCGCGCGGCGGTGGCGCGGGCGCGCTGCTGAAAGGTTTGAAGCGCCTGCTGACGGGCGAAAGCTTCTTCCTCAACAAGTTCACCGCGGCGCAGGCGGGCCACGTCAGCCTGGCGCCGGTGCTGGTGGGCGATGTCGAACACATCTCGATGGACGGCACGAAAAACCTGATCGTGCAAAGCTCGAGCTATCTCGCCGTCAGCGAAGGCCTGGAAATGGACACGCAGTTCGGCGGCATGAAGGGCCTGTTTTCTGGCGAGGCGATGTTCTGGATCAAGTTCTCCGGCCGCGGCGAGCTGATCGTCAATTCGTTCGGCGGCATCTTCTGCATCGACGTGGACGGCAGCTTCATCTGCGACACCGGCCACATCGTCGCCTACGAGGATACGCTGCAATACAAAGTGAAAAAGGTCGGCGGCTGGAAGGCGACGCTGCTTTCCGGCGAAGGGTTGGTTTGCGAATTTTCCGGCAAGGGCAAACTGTACATGCAGACCCACAACGCCACCGGCTTCGGCCAATTCCTCGGCGGCAAGCTGCCGCCGCGGGAACAGTAGGAGGTCGCCATGAAATACGAACTGACAGGCAAACCCGATTTTGCGTTGGCGGAAGTGAGTCTGGACGACGGCGAAAAGCTCGTGGCCGAAACCGGGGCGATGGTGGCGATGAGCACGAACATGCAAATCGAGACCAAGGCCAAGGGCGGCCTGCTCGGCGGCCTCAAACGCATGGTCACCGGCGAAAGCTTCTTCACCAACACCTTCTTCCCGAAGGGCGGTCCCGGCACGATCAAATTGGCGCCGTCCGCGCCGGGCGACATCGAAGCGGTCGAACTCAACGGCGGCACCTATTTCATGCAGGCCGGCGCGTACATCGCGCACGTCGGGGACATCGAAATCGACGCGAAGTTCGGCGGCGTGCGGACGTTCTTCAGCGGCGAGGGGCTCTTCCTGCTGAAACTTACGGGCCGCGGCACCGTGTTCTTCGGCTCGTACGGCGGTTTGAAAAAGGTGACCGTCAACGGCGCCTACATCGTGGACACGACGCACATCGTGGCCTTCCCGGAGACGATCACCTTCAACGTGCAGCCGGTCGGCGGCATGAAAGCCACCTTCCTCTCCGGCGAAGGATTGGTTTGCCGCTACACGGGGCAGGGCGATATTTACATTCAGACCCGCAGCGCCCCGGCCTTCGGGCACTGGGTCAATCCGTTCCGGCCGGTCAAACAGAAGAGCAATAATTAGTCACGAGTTAAAGGCCGGCGGGCGTCCGTGGGGACGCCCGCCGGCGCTTATTTTTCTATGCGGTCTGCTTAATCGGGCAGATCGCGGACCGCCAAAGCGCGGTGCTTTTCGTACGTGTCGCGTTGATCGATCACCACGGTCCCCTGGCTGAAACCGACCACCCAGGCGATTTCCGGAATCGCCTCGGAAACCTCGCTGGTCCAGACCCAGACGCAACTCAGGTTGAACGGCGCGTGGATGTGCGCGGTCAGGTAGCAATCCGTCTCGTCGTCGGTGTCTTCATCGTACAATGGGATCAATTCCGCCCGGGTCGGCAGGCGCCAATCGGTTTTGCCGTCCAGCTCGAGGGTTTCGGCATAGGTGATCGCGTCGTACTGCGAAATGTCGGCGCCGTTGTCGCATTGCGCCCATTCGAGGTGTCCGACCACGATGGTTTCGCAGATGTCGGGGGTGTCGTTGTCGTCGTCGTCATCGTCGTCGGCGCTGTCGTCATCGGCGCTGTCGTTGTCGTCGTTGTCGTTGTCATCGTCATCGACGCTGTCGTCGTCTTCGGTTCCGCCGTCGTCATTGTCGTTATCGTCGTCGTCGCCGCAGGCGGCGGCGTAGACGCCCAAACCCAACAGGGCGGCCAGGATCAACGCCAGCCAGAGCCATTTCATTTGCCGCATGCTTTTTCTCCCTCGTCTCGTCAGCAACCGCAGCTGCCGTTGTCGTCGTCGTTGTCGTCGTCATCCGTGGCGGCGTCATCATCATCGTCGCCGTCGTCGTCCGGCGTTTCATCGTCGTCGACCGGCGTTTCGTCGTCGTCGCCCGTATCGTCGTCGGCGGTGTCGTCATCCGGCGGTTCGATACCGCAGAATTCGACCGGTTGCCGCACGGCGGTCCAGATCCCTTGCGAAACCGACGACCAGTTTTCGTAGGTGTCGTAATCCGCGTCGCCGAAGCAATTTTCGCACTGGAGCAGGATGTACGTTCCTTCCATGGTTTCGGCGACGTTGTCTTCATCGACCGTCACGGTGATGCCTTCGATGAAATTGGCCTGGTAGGTGAAATATTCTCGCGTTTCGGCCATGTACCAGACGTCGCGGCCGTTCCAGTGCGCGGCGCCGTTCAACAAAACGCTGTCGAATTCCGGCGGCATCAGCACCCGCGCCTGGTAGTCGCCGTCATCCTGGGGCAGGAAAGCCGTCGGGACGCTGTCGTAGGACGCGCCGTTGGTCGGCGTGAACGCCCCTTGGTAGCAAAGGTCGATCTGGTAATCGTGCTGCGGCGTCTCGGCATCGCACGGATCGCCCTTGCCGTCGCCGTCTTCGTCTTGTTGCAGCGGGTTATAGGTGATGTAACAGTTGTCGTCGCCGTTTTCGACGTTATCGCGGTCGCGGTCCTCGCAGGCCATCGCGGCGAAATGGAAAGTCATGACGATCGCGATGAACAAGACCGGTAAAAACAGGCGCCCGAGCACATTCTGCATGGGTCTCATCAGCGACTCCTTTCCGCTCAGCAGCCGCAGGAACCGTTGTCGTCATCGTCGTCATCATCATCGTCGCCGTTGACGCCGCCGTCATCATCGTCGGCCTCGTCGTCGCCGCTGTCGTCGTCCGTCGCGTCGTCGTCGGCCACGTCGTCGTCCGCCGCGTCATCGTCCGCCGCGTCGTCGTCGGCCGAATCGTCATCGGTTGTGTCGTCGTCGGGTTCGGCGCCGCAATAGGCCGCGGGCATGATGTCGCCGGTCATGGTGCCGGACCAGAAAGTGTCCCAGGCCACGGTGTAATCGCAATTTTCGCAGGTGCGCATCACGCCGACGCCCGCGAATTGATCCACCACGCCGTCCTTATCGGTATCCAGGGCGGTGGCTTCGGCGAAGGTCGAGGTCCAGGTGAGGAAGTGGGTGTTTTGGCCCATGAACCAGATGTCGCGGCCGTTCTGATGGCCGGGGCCCATTTCGATCGTATCGGCGGAAATGTCGGGCCAACGCATTTTGACGGTGAAGGTCGTCGGGCCTGTTTTAATCAGGGTTGTTTCGATATCTTCCCAACCCGCGCCGGTGAGCTTTTCCCAGTTGGTGCGGTAACAGACGCCGAATTTCATGCCGTGTTGCGGCGTCGAGTCGTCGCACGGATCGCCGCGGCCGTCGGCGTCTTCATCTTGTTGCGCGGGATTGTAGATGCCGGCGCAATTGTCGACGTCGTCCTTGACGTCATCCCAGTCTTCATCGTCGCAAACGACTTTACCGCCGTATGCCCCAACGGCCAGCAGACCCACCAGCAACACCCAGGTAAAACGGCGCGCCAGCCAACTTGTCGTGTTCATTTTTCCCTCCCGCTGTTCATTTTTATTGCGTGGTTTTTTCGAGCACACCGGCCAACCCACAAGCGATCAGCCGATGCAAATTTTGTCGAATTTCCTCCGGATCTCCCTTGAAAATGCCCAGGCCCATGCCCAGAAAATCGGAATAAAACGCTTCCTGCAGACTGCTGGAAAGCGTTTCCACCTGAAACACGATGATTGGCGGATCGAGATCGGCGCGCAGTTCGCCGCGTCTCCGGGCGGCGTCGATTTCGCGCTGAAAATACGGCTGGATCATCGACACCCGGTCGAAGAAGAAATCGAGATGCGGCAGATTGTCGATGTGAATGTGCTTCATGTAGAAGCGAAAATAGGCCGGATGGCTTTCCTGGATGAAGTGTCGCATGAACATCAAGTACTCGACCAGAAAGCCTGGGAGGCTGGCAAACTCCTGCGATTCTCGCCAGGCCAGAAATTCCTCGATCCAGATGCCGGTCGTATAGGCTACTTGGGCGGCGAATAAGGATTCCTTGCTGTCGAAGTAGTGATAGGCCAGTCCCTGCGCGACCCCGGCCCGCCGGGCGATATCGCGAATGGAGACGTCGAAATAGCCCCGTTCGGCGAATTCCTGGGTTGCCGCTTCCAAAATAACTTGTCGCGTGTGATCGCGGAGATGCGCGGTATTGCGGCGCCGTTTTCCCGAGCTTTCGGTTAAGGCCGCTTTTTGAACCGGAGTATCGATTGGCGCCCGCACGGTCATTCTTTTTTCCTTATATTGAACGATCGTTCAATATAGGGAATCTATAGCACGATCATTTCCCTGGCGCAATTGTTTTGTACGGGCTGTTTTAAGGCTTTTGCGGATTGACCCAAGAGTCGAAAGCCTTGCCGATCGTCTCGTTGAGCAGCAGCGGCCGCAGCTTCCAAAGCGGCGAATGGCCGTCCATTGCGGTGCCTTTTTCGATGAATTCCGTCAATAAATCCGCGCTGGTTTCCACCAAGGCGTTATAGAGCCGGCGGCCGGCCTCGGCGGAAGCCTTGCCGGGATAACCGTGATAGGTGTTGTCTTGAAAATGCCGCATGGCCCGGTAGATGGACTGGGCGACGCCAAGGGTGCGGCGCGATTTTTCGAGTAAGCCGGCTTTTTCTTCGTAACCGTAGAGATACGTGTCGTTCAGTTTGCTGTCTTCCTCGACCGGCCGGGATACCGACGGCGGCAGATTTTGCCAGCCGTCGTCGACGCATTCGGGCCAGAGATGCATCGCCAGGGATGTCTCGACGAACCCGGCGTGATGATCTTCCTTCAAATTGGCCAGCGTGATCTCGATTCGCGGATCGTCGCGCACCGCGTCGTGAAAGACCTTCCCCTCGGCCAGGCGCGCGATAGCCGCCGAAAACAGGCTGATGGCCGCGATGTCTTCCTTCGGGTTCGAGAGCTGGGCGGCGGCGTCTTCCAAAGCCATGAAATGTCGCGGGCCGCCGTGAAAACTGGAATAGCCCAGCCGTTTGAATCCCAGTCGCGTGAAGGGCAGCAGGGAATGGTAAGCCACGTCGCGCACCAGAGCCGGCGGGAAGGGCACCGATCCGAGCTTGGGCACCGTGTCGGTGGCGACCGCGTAGGGCGGCAGCAGCAGGAAATTCCAGTCGGGGTGGCTTTTCAGGTAACGCTCCGCCGCGCCGCGTCCCAGCGCTTCGGCGGTGAAAATGTCCTCGCCGAGCGGCAGGTGCGGTCCGTGCACTTCGAGCGGGCTGAAAACGGCCATGACCACCGTCTTGGTGCGGTCCAGCGCGGAGATTTGCGTATAGCTGATTTTCGACAATTCCAGTAACGGCATCGGCGCCTCCTTGGTAGGCGGACATCTTCGCACAACGAAGGTTTTCCGGGAAAGAGCCGGCGGGAAAAATTCTCGTTGCCTTGCGGTGAGGAAGGGAGATCAGACGATTTCGCCCGAAATGTAGCCCTTGGTCTTGGGATTTTTCGGATTGGCGAAGAATTCCTGCGCGGGCCCTTCCTCGATGAGTTCGCCCAGATAGAAGAACAGGACGTGGTCGGCGATGCGGCGCGCCTGCCGCAGAATGTGCGTCACGACGATGATCGAATAGTTGCGTTTCAGCAGTTGGAACTGTTGTTCGATCAAGGTGGCGGAAATGGGGTCGAGCGCCGAGGTCGGTTCGTCGGCCAGGATGACTTCCGGTTCGACCGCCAGGGTGCGCGCCAGCGCGAGACGTTGCTGCTGGCCGATCGACAGCCGCGAGGCGGCGGTGCCCAGGCGATCTTTCACCTCGACCCAGAGGCCGGCGAGACGCAGGTAGAACTCGACCAGCAGATCGAATTCGCCTTTTTTCTTGGCTTTCGCCTGGCGCAGGGCGGCTTCGGGGTCGAAATCCTGCATCGGGTGATGCTTCATCAGTTCGGCAAGGCGATCGAGGATCGCGTCGCGTTTCATGTCGTGGATGCGCGGGCCGAAGGTGATGTTGTCGTAAATCGACATCGGCAGCGGAAACGGCCGCTGGCTCAGGTAGCCGACCTTCTTCCGTAACTCCAGCACGTCGGCTTTGGGATCGAAGATGTTTTCGCCGTCGATCAGCACTTCGCCGTCGACCTTGATGCCGTCATACAGATCGATCAGGCGGTTGAGGCTTTTCAGGAAGGTGGTTTTGCCGCAGCCCGAGGGGCCGATAATGGCGGTAATCTGGCCGTCCGGAATATCGATGGAAACATTTTTCAGGCCCGCCTGGGGACCGTAGGAGATATTCAAATTGCGGACGCTGATGTGAGGCATTGTGCGTACCTACCGAATGATGTTTCGCGAAAACCGCCGGTTCAACAAGCGAGCCGCCAAATTGACCACCAAAACGATGATCAGCAAAAGTAACGCCGAAGCATACGCCCGACCTTGCACCTCGGGCAAGGGAGTGCCGATCTGGAAGAAAACGGCCAAGGGCAACGAGGCCACGGGGTCGAGGATCGAACGGGGGATGAAATCGGTATAGCCCGCCGTAAAGAGAATCGAGGCCGCGTCGCCGATGCCGCGCCCGAAGGCCAGCATGACGCCGGTGATGATGCCCGGCAGGGCCTGCCGGAAAACCACCGACAACGTGGTTTCGATTTTCGTCGCGCCGAGCGAATAGGAAATCTCCTTCAGCTCGATCGGGATCATCCGGATGATCTCTTCCATGGCGCGCGTCATGATCGGCAACATGAGCAGCGACAAGGCGATGATGCCGCCGAGCAGCGAGGCGGTCAGGCCGAAGAAAACCATGATCACGAAGCCGAAGGCGCCGTAAACGATCGAGGGCGTCCCCCAGAGGATGTCCAGCGCCAGGCGGGTGATGTGCCCGAGCGTCGTCCCGGCATATTCCCGCTGCAGGGCGAAGGCGATGGGCAGGCTTAGCGCGATCGAGATGATCGACGCGCCGAGCGTCAGGTAGATCGAGCCGACGATCGCATTGGCGATGCCGCCGCCGCCGCCGAGATAGTAACCGCCCTTCGGGGTCTGGAAAATCATGCTCAGGCTGAGCGCGCCGGCGCCGCGGATGACGATGACCAGGATGATGCCGCCGAGCGCCGCCACGATCGCGGCCAGCGAGGCGAGCATCAGGGCCTTGAAAATTTTTTCCTCGAGCTTGCGACGGCGCATGGGTCAGGGCCTCCGTTCAAGCCGGGCCAGCGTCAGGTGCGCCGCCAGGTGGAAACCGCCGACCACGACCAACAAAATGAGCGCCGCCAGCAGCAACGCCGAATCGTAGAGCGGGATGGACATCATCTCGCCGTAGTTGTTGGCGATCAGCGCCGGCAGGGTGTAGGCCGGATCGAAAATCGAACCCGGCACCCGCGGCACGTTGCCGACCACCATCATCACGGCGATGGTTTCGCCGAAGGCCCGGGCGAAGCCCAGGACGATCGCCGAAAAAATCCCGTGCAGCGCGCTCTTCAGCACCACGTGCTTGACCGCTTCCCAGCGGGTGATGCCCAACGCCAGCGAGGTTTCGCGCGCCTCCATCGGGACGGTGCGCATCACCTCGGTTGCGACCGAGGTGATGATCGGAATGACCATGATGGCCAGGATGATGCCGCCGGAGAAGAGGGTGTAGCCGGTGGTCGACCGCCCCAGGAAGCGGCCGATATCGCGAACGGCCGGCACGATCACGATGACGCCGAACAGGCCGTAGATGACCGAGGGAATGCCGGCCATCAGATCGATGACGATGCGGATGCTTTCGCGGTAGCGGGCCGTCGTGTATTCGGACAGGTAGATCGCGGCCAACAGGCAGATCGGGACGGCGATCGCCATCGCGATCAGCGTGATTTCGATGGTGCCGATGATGAAGGGGTAAAAGCCGAATTCGCCTTCCAGCGGGTGCCAAGTGCTGGAAAACAACAAATGGCTCAAGGATTTGCTGGCGAGGATCGGCCGCGATTTGAGGTACAAACCGGCGACCATCAGCAAGACGAGGCTGTTGGCGAAATACACCACCAGCCGCATCGAGCGCGTCGCCAGCAATTCCTTGAGCCTGCGTAATTGCATCTTCGGTGATCGCTTTCCGTTATTGGCCGATCTTCGTCAGGTTGTCGGCCAGCGATTGGTCGGTCAATTTGATGTAACCTACTTCATCGACGAATTTCTGCCCGTCTGTCAAGATCCAACGGACGAAATCCTTCGCGGCGCCTTCGAACTTGTCCTTGGTCATCAGGTTCAAGTCGCGTGCCGGGGGAGAAGGATAGACGCCGGAGACGACGGCTTTGATGGCGTTGGCTTTCGGGGACAGCATTTCCTCGGGGTCCACCTTGCCGTTTTCGTTGATGTCGATCGGCGGAACCATGATGCCGGGGAGCGGCTCGCCGGTTTTCGGATCGAAGGCGAAGTTCAAATTGTTGAAGCCCAGGCCCATCGGATCGCGGCGCACCGCTTCGGCCACGCCCGGATCGCCGTACACGCCGATGCCCTGCAATGCTTCCTGCGCCTTGGCGCCCAGATACAACGCCCACGTCTCGGCCGCGCCGCAAGAGTCGGAACGGGTATAGACCTGGACTTTGTCCTTCACCGGCACGCCGATGACGTCGCCCCAGGTCAATTCCTTTTTGTTGATGTACAGGTCGACGAAAACCTGGCGCTTGATGCCTTTTTCGGCGAGGCCCTTCGCGACGAGCGGATTGGCCGAGTTGATCGTCGGGAACACCGCGTCCTTCACCACCGGAACGAAGAAGGCGCCCTGAGCGGTCTCTTCCGCTTTGATCGCCCGCGAAACCATGCCGATATCCACCAACTTGGCCAGCGCGTCCGCCGCGCCTTTACCCGCGCCGCCGGCGGAAACGTCGATCCGGATGTTCGGATGAACCTTGTTGTATTCCTCGGCCCAACGGACCATCATCGGATAAAGCGCCCAAGCTCCGGAAACCCGCACCGTACCGGCTGGCTCGGCCGGTTTGGCGGCCGTCTGATCGGCGGGTTGATTGGCCGCCGGCTGGCAAGCTACGAACAAGCACAAACCAACAGCCAATACTGCCAGGATCCCCAATGCAATAAATCGTTTGGACATCTCTCTTCTCCTTTCGGATAAATGCGAACGGCCCCACCCAAGAGTGAAATACATGGATGATACACTCTGATTAGGCTACAATAACACTCCAGATGGAGTGTATTAGTAGCCTTAAAAGTTGTCAAGCGAAATCTAACACTGTAAAACCCCTGAAATTCTATTATCATACCTGCATGTCTGAAATGGATGTCATCATTGTCGGCGGTGGGGTAGTCGGCTTGTCCTGCGCTTATGAGCTGGCTGTCGCCGGATATCGGACCGTGGTTCTGGAGCGGCGAGGCCGCTTCGGCGAGGAAACGTCCACCCACAATAGCGGTGTCATTCATGCGGGCATTTATTATGATCGCGATTCGTGGAAAGCCCGGTTGTGCGTCTCTGGCCGTCGTTTGTTGATCGAACGATTGACGGCTTGGGGAATCGCTCATCGCCTTGGCGGCAAGCTGATCGTCGCCGTCGAGGATATCGAAGTCGGCCAACTGGAGAATCTGCTGCAGCGCGGCCGGGCGAACGGAGTGGAACAACTGGATTGGATCGAACCGGCCGCGGCATTGCGGCGCGAGCCGCAGATTCGCCTGCGCGCGGCGCTGCTGTCGGCGGGATCGGGTGTTTTCGATGCCGGCGAGTACCTGCACGGGCTGGCGGGCCGTTGCCAGGAGCGGGGCGCGTTGCTGGTCGCCGGCGCCGAGGTGATCGGCGTTGACGACGGAAAGGACGCGGTACGGGTGACGACCGCCTTGAAGGGCGCGGTGACGGGGCGGGTGCTGATCAACGCGGCCGGCCTGCACGCCGACGAAATCGCCTCGCTGTGCGGCGAGACCGGCCACCGGATTTATCCGTGCCGCGGCGAATACGCGTCCGTGATTCCGCGGCGCACGGCATTGATCCGCGATTTGGTATACCCGGTGCCCGATCCGGTCAGTCTCGGCGTCCACCTGACGCGCACGGTCCAAGGAGAATTGTGGATCGGCCCCGACGCCCGGTTCGTCGAACGGCGGGACGATTACGAAAGCGATCGCCGGCCGGCCGCCGATTTCTTGGCGCCGGCGCAACGGTTGTGCCCGGAACTGAGCACGGCGGATTTGCGTCTCGGGCCGTCCGGTATTCGCCCGCGCCGGACGCCGCCGGGCGAGCCCTTGCGGGATTTCCATTTGGCTCGGCAAAGCGATCGGCCGAACGTCATTCATCTGATCGGCATCGAGTCGCCGGGTCTGACCGCGTCGCCGGCGATCGGTCGACGGCTCCGTGAAATGGTCGAGGAAACCATGCGGTAACAGCAGGCGCCTATTGCAGGTAGCCGAGCGTTTTCAACCGCTCGACGTTCTCGACGTTCTCCGCCGGATTGAATGTGGGAATGGAACCGCTGGCCCAGAGAAAGACCTTGGGCAGGTCGTTCGGCGGCGCGGGCGGCATTTGCGGGGAATAAAAGACTTGCCAGGTCTTTTCTTGCATGATGTTCGATAGGTTGTCGAGGAACTGCATGGCCGCGGGATTCGTGGCCACGTTGCTTTCCGGGATCGGTTTGCCGTCCAACAGGATTTCGATCGACAACAATTGAAACGTTTCGTCGAAGGGCAGGTGGAGCAGCACCGGGAAAATCGCATCTGTTTTGAATTGGATCTCGCCGGTCAGGTAGCGATCGGGCTGTTTCCATTGCACCGCGTTGATGTTGCCGGCCATCACGATCGGCATCAGCGCGTGGTCGGCCTTGAAGACCAGTTTCCATTCGTGGGGTTCCGTTGAAACGAACCGCAGATTGATGAATTTTTTCGCCGTCCGGTCGATGAAGGTATTCTGAAATTCGTTGTAAAGAAGATGGGCGCGCAGCCGCCATTGCGGATCCTCGCCCAGGTTGCGCAGTTCCCGCGGATCGGTCGCCAGATCGTAGACTTCCTCCCGGTAGGCGCTGAAGTTGTAGATGTATTTCAGGTCACGGGTGCGCAGCGACGACCGCTGGTCGCCGTAAAGCAGATTTTCCGAAAGCACCGGCCGTTGCATCGCGCGGGCCGGATTGGGAATGATGCTGGAGCCGGCGAACTCGTTGGGCGCGGCGATTCCCAAAAAATACAGGACGGTGGGCGCCAGATGGATCGAGCCCAACAGCTCATCGCGGCGCGTGCTTTCCTGTCGGCCGGGAGGCGCGATGATCAGCGGCACGTGCAAGACCTCGTCTTTCAGGCTGTGACCGTGTTCCCATTCGCCATGCTCGCCGAATTCCTCGCCGTGATCGGCGGTCAGGATGACCAATGTCTGGTCGGTCAGCTGCTGCTTGTCGATCTCCTGCAGCAACACGGCGACGCGACGATCCGTGTCGCGGATCATGCCGTCGTAAAGGCGCAGCAAATCGTCGCGCTGCTCGGCGGATATCGGTTGCTCATAGAGACTGTCCCGCGTGGGAAAGCGCGCCGCCAGGGCGTTTCCTTTTTGCGGAGACAGAAACTCGTCGCTGACCCCAGGCACGAAATGATAGGGCATGTGCGGACCGATGAAGTGGCAGTAGGCGAA
>JAAYVF010000027.1 GCA_012517325.1 Myxococcales bacterium
CCATCGACCAATATGTCCGCTGGTACAATGAAAAACGAATCCACTCGGCGCTCGGTTACCGGACGCCGAACGAGGTCGAAGCGGCTTACCTCACCCTAAAAGCCGCCTAAATCTGTCTTGCTTTCGGGGGGACACTACGAACGCCTCCTCCGAATTGGGATCAAGCAGGGAAATCAAGATCGGTTTATTCGGTGGCCGAGAAAGTCACCGTCCAGGTCACGTCCGGATGCCACTGGGCCGCGCCCTCGTCGACGACCGTGAAGCGCAGCGTCGCGACATTGCCGGCGGTCGCGAGGCTCTTCCCGGTGATGGCAAATCCGGCGGGCGCTTCCACGGCGGCCGAATCCGCCGCGTAGCCGGCGGGCACGTAGAGCGTGACTACGTGCTCGAACGGCACGTAGTCGGTGCCGACCGAGCCTTCCTGAACGCCGGTCAGCGTCAGGGCCTTTTCGTTCCAGGCCAGCGAGCGGATGACGGCAGCGCCGCCCAACACGTGGCGGTTGGTGCCCAACAATTGCGGCCGGCCCAGCAGCGGGCGCAGGGCGACGACGCGCGGCGTGCGCGCCGGCACCGTCACGGCCAGTTCGCCGGTCACCACGCCCAGAAATTCCTGCGTCCAGTATTCGAAGGCGAGGTACTCGGCGTCGGGATCCAGCCCCGCTTCGTTGAAATCGGCGACCAACTCACGTTCGGCGTCGGCGACGAACTCGTAAGGCGCGACGGTCAGATCGCGGTTGAGGCCCCAGTTGAGCAGGCCGACAGTCGTGTAGGGCTCGTCGAAATCCTCGACCGGCAACACCCAGACTTCGGGGAACTCGCGGCGGAACAGGTCGATCGGCCGTCCGGCCTTGCCGTAGACCGGCAGCACACCGCGTAGCGAACGCACCGCGTCGGTCGACAGGTCGACGATGCGGTCGCCGATTTTGACGATGCCGCCCTGCAGGGCGACCGAGGTGGCGAAGGTCTGCGATTCGTTGAGCGTCAGCGGCGGGAACTGCGGATCGCTGTGCGCCCGGAAGAAGATCAGGTCGGGGTGGTTGATCCAGACCCGGCCGTGCAGGTAGTAGCGCCGCGCGCAGTCGCGGTACATCGGTTTGAGGCCCTGGTTGTCGAAGAAGGCGATCGGCGAGTAGGGGTCCTCGTTCTCGCCTTCCCACACCGGCATGGTGTCCAGGGTGATGCGGTCGGAGTCGATTTGGCCGTAGTTCGCGCCGACCAGCGCCACGTTGAGGAAAAACACGTCGTCGGCGAGCGCCTGGCGGATGATCGACACGCCGCGGCGGTAGAATTCGAAGATCGCCTGGTCGGGTTCGTACCAGCCGGAAGTCATCAAGGCGCGATAGGCGAAATCGAGTTTCAGCCAGTCGATGCCCCAATCCTGCAGCGTTTCCATCAGGTCGGTCAGGTAGGCCTCGACCTCGGGATTGGTGAAATCGAGCACGGGGCTGTTTTCGACGAGGCCGAATAAAAACGGGCCGGTGAACCAATCGGGGTGATCCTGCAGGATTTGCGCGTTTTCGTCGGCGATGAACGCCGAGATCCAGAGGCCCGTCAAAAAGCCGTAATCGTGCGCCCGGTTCATCAGCCATTCGATGCCGTTCTGGTCGCCGTGGTCGGGGAACCGCGTCGTGTTCACCACCCAGTCACCGACGGTCTGCTGCCAGCCGTCGTCGATCTGAAAGTAGTTCATGCCCCAGCGGCGCAGCTCGCGAGCGGCGAAATCCATGTTGTCGACGATGATCTGCTCGTCGATGTCGTGGCCGTAGCCGCCCGAGGAACTGCTGCCGGACCACGAGTTCCAGCCGGCCGGCACGCCGATTTCCGGGTGCCGTTCCAGCCAGGTGGAAATGCCCAGCCAGTCGTGCAGCCGATCGGCGTAGGTTTCCAGCGCCGCGAAGGGCGAGGCCGCGCCGAAATCGACGAGCATCGTCTCGGCGTTGAAGGCGGCGCCGGCCGCCACGGACTTGGCGGGGAAGTATTGGGAAACGGCCTGCAGCGACAGCCAGCCGGGTTGATCCTTCTGCGGGCCGGTGTAAACGATCGGTTCGGCGATGTTGAAGGTCAGGTAGCCGAGCAGGAAGCTCGCCGCGGCCTCGGGATTGTAGACGAGCGTGCTCCAATTCGAGATCGTCGGCGTCGAACCGGGCGACAGCGGCACGGCGAAATCGAGGAAATCCGCGGCGCCGTTGGTCAGCACGCGCAGGCTGTGCGGCATGCCGAACAGCAGGCCGCCGTCCGGCGTGTCGGCATACAGGGCGTAGATCGAGCCGATCTGCAGCGCCGCCTTGGCGGTGTTGATCACGCTCACGTCGGCGCGCACGGCGCTCCGGTTTTGATAAACCGCGAAGGTCTGCCGCAGCGCGGGCGCGTCGGCGACGCCGCCGCGCGAAACGGTGATCGCCTTGCCGGTGCCCAGGGCGTCGCTGACGTCCTCGCTGGTCCACTGGTAGTGGGGCAGGTCGGTGCTCTTCCAGGTTTGCAGCGGCAGAATCACGAAGCTGTACACGCGAGCGTCGGCGTGGGCGACCACGAGCCGGCTGGCGCCGTCGCGCAGTTCGTACCAGCCGCCGGCCAGGTGATAGCGCACCACGACCTGCGAATTGCGAATGACCAGGAATTCGCCGCTGGTGAAGACGCGCACCTCGTCGCTCGGGGTGGTGTCGTCGTTGTCGTCGTTATCGTCATTGTCATTGTCGTCGTCGTCGCCCGGCGAGGCGTCATCGTTGTCGTCATCGGTCGCGCCGTGATCGTCATCATCGTCGTCATCGCCGCAGCCGGCAAACGACAGCATCGCCAACAAAAGAAAAAACGCCAGAAAACGAGTGCTTTTCATGGACATGGCCGATCCCGCGAGAAGTTGTTGAACCGATCGGCAGCGTATCACCGCCCCGGCGAGGGGTAAAGCAGAATGAAATAATATTTGGCGTTCAGTCGAACCAGCGCTCGATGACGATCGTTTCTTCGGTGAAGAATTTGAAAGCGTCGCGGCCCTGCGCGTGCAGGTCGCCGAAGAACGACTGTTTCGTGCCGGCGAAGTGGAACATCGCCATCGGCGCGGGCACGCCGATGTTGATGCCCAGGTTGCCGCAGCGGGCCTCGTACTTGAAGCGCCGGGCCGTCGCCCCGCTCGAAGTGTAGAGGTTGGCGGCGTTGCCGTACGGGCTGTCGTGAATGACTTGCAGCGCCTCGTCGAAATTCTTCACCGGCACGACGCACAGCACCGGGCCGAAAATTTCCTCGCGGGCGATGGTCATCGCCGGGGTCACGTCGGTGAACACGTGGTGGCCCACCCAGTAGCCGCCGGGCCGGCCGGGCACCTTCACGCCGCGGCCGTCGACCAGCAGCGTGGCGCCCTCGCGCAAGCCGGTTGCCACGTAGCGTTCGACGCGTTCCTTGGCCGCCGGGCTGATGATCGGGCCCATCGCCGTGGCGGGATCGAGGCCGTCGCCGATTTTGCGCCGGGCGATGCCGGCCCGCAGCAGCGGCTGCACCTTTTGGTAGGTGTCGCCGACGCAGAGGATGCCGGCGAGGGCCAGGCAGCGCTGGCCGGTGCAATCGTAGGCCGAGGCGATGATGTTCTCGACGCTTTTTTCGAGGTTGGCGTCGGGCATGACGACACCCCAGTTCTTCGCGCCGGCCTGCACCTGCACGCGTTTGCCGTACCGCGCCGAGGTTTCGTAGACGATCCGGCCGACGGGCGTCGAGCCGACGAAGCTGATGCCGCAGATTTCCGGCGCGGCCATGATCGCCTGGGCGGTTTCGGTGCCGCCGTGCACGAGGTTGAGCACGCCGGCCGGAAAGCCGGCGCGGTCGATCAGTTCGAAGATTTTAACCTGGGTCATCGCGACGCGCGGACTGGGTTTGACGAGCTGGCAGTTGCCGCAGGCGACGGCGTAGGGCAGCGACCAGAAGGGGATCATCGCCGGGAAGTTGAACGGGTTGAGGCTCGCGAAGACGCCGAGCGGCTGCCGGATGGCGGTTTCGTCGATGCCGCCGGCCACGTCCTCGAGGTTGTGGCCCATCATCAGCGACGGCGCGCCGCTGGCCACCTCGATGTTTTCGATCGCCCGCTGCAACTCCATGTAGGCTTCGGCCTTGATCTTGCCGTGCTCGCGGGTCAGGGTCACGGCCACGTCTTCCTGGTTTTCGAGCAGCAAATCCTTGAGCTTCATCAGAAGGCGCGCGCGGCGCAGCGGCGGCGTGCGACGCCAGGTTTCGAAGGCGCGGCGGGCGGCTTGGGCCGCGGCGGCGACTTCCTCCGGCGGCGACAGCGGCGCGCGGGCCAGCAGTTTGCCGGTCGCCGGATTGTGCACGTCCTCGAAATTCGTCGCCCGCGATTTGACCCATTTCCCGTCGATGTAGTTTTTCAGCACCGGAACCGCCATGATCGCTCCCCTTATTTAGGCTTGCCGTTGCAGCAATTGCCGGGCCGCGGCGGCGATGGCGGCCGTGTCGCAGCCCAGCTTGGTGAAAATCGCCTCGTCGTCGCCCGATTCGCCGAAGCAATCCGGGAAACCGATGCGGACCTGCAGACAGGGCGCGTGCGCGGTCAGGGTTTCGGCCACCGCGCCGCCCAGGCCGCCGATCACGCTGTGATTCTCCACCGTGACGATCCGCCCGATCTCGCGCGACGCCCGCACGATTTCCTCCTCGTCCAGCGGCTTGAGACTGGGCACGTGCACGACGCGCGCGCCGATGCCTTCGCGGTCCAGTTCCCGCGCCGCCGCCAGCGCCTTGGCGGTCATCATCCCGGTGGCGAGCAGCGCCACGTCGCGCCCTTCGCGCAGCCGGTAGGCGCGGCCCCACTCGAGCCGGTGGTCGGACCCGAACAGCGTCGGCACCTCACAGCGCACCGTGCGCAGGTACACCGGCCCCGGCGTTTCCACCGCCAGCCGCGTCGCCAGCCGCGTTTCCGGGCCGTCGGCGGGCACGAGCACCCGCATGTTCGGCACCGCCCGCATCACCGCCAGATCCTCCACCGATTGGTGCGTCGCACCGGCGCGCCCGGTCGGGATGCCGCCGTACGAGCCGTTGAGTTTGACGTCGAGGCCGGGATAGGCGACCGAAATGCTGATCTGGTCCAATGCCCGTTTGGCGATGAACACCGCGAAGGTCGAGACGAACGGCACGTAGCCTGTCAGGGCTAGGCCGGCGGCGATGCCGATCAGGTTCGCCTCGGCAATTCCCACCTGCACGAAGCGGTCGGGATACGCCTTCTGGAACAGCGCCGACATCGTCGAGGTGCCCACGTCGGCGTCGAGCACCATCAGATCGGGATGATCGCGCCCCAGTTCGACCAGGGCTTCGCCGAAGGCCTTGCGCGGGGCGATGAGTTCCACGGCCATGGGTTACTCCAATTCCTGCAGCGCGCGGGCCATTTCCTCCCGCGACGGCGCTTTCGAGTGCCATTCCACCCGGTTTTCGATGAAGCTGACGCCCTTGCCCTTGATCGTCCGCGCGACCACGAACACCGGTCCCGCCGCCGCGCGGGCCTTCGCCTCGTCGAGCGTCGCGACCAGCGCCGCCGGATCGTGGCCGTCGCATTCCAGCGTCGACCAGCCGAAGGCCGCCACGCGCCCGGCGAGCGGCTGCATCTCGATCACCGCCGGCGTCGGCGCGGTCAGTTGCAGGCCGTTGCAATCGACGATCGCCACCAGTCCGGGCACGCGCCTGGCCCCGGCGAATAGGATCGCCTCCCACACCTGCCCTTCCTGCATCTCGCCGTCGCCGAGCAGCACGTAAGCGGTGGTCGGCCAGCCGCGCCGCCGCGCGCCCAGCGCGATGCCGATGCCGATCGACAGGCCCTGACCGAGCGAACCGCTGGACATGTCCACGCCCGGGGTCTTGTTGCGGTCGGGGTGGCCCTGGAAGCGGCCGTTGATTTCGTCGTACTCGGCCAGCAGGTCGGCTTCCGGGAAGAAGCCCCGCTCGGCCAGCGTGCTGTAATAGCCGGGCGTTGCGTGACCCTTGGACAGGATGAAGCGGTCGCGCTCCGGCCAGGCGGGCCGCGCCGGATCGACGTTCATCGCGTGGAAGTACAAAACGGTCAGAATTTCGACCATCGACAGCGAGCCGCCCGTGTGCCCCATGCCCTTGGTGCCGGTCAGGGTGATGATGCGCCGACGGATATTCCGGGCGCGGGCGGCGAGTTCATTGAAATCCGGGTCCATCGCTGCTCCTCGGCTCGATTCGTTTCAACTTTCCGAGATCAGTTGCCGATATTAAGGACATCGCCCGGTCGGGGCAAGCAGTCTTTGTCCGTCTTGTTTTGCCGGCTCGCGGTCGGTAATTTTCGGCAAGAAATTTCAAACCGAAAGGTGGAGCGATGAAGTTATCGTGTTGGTTTTTCGGTCTGCTCGTTCTTTTGCTTGCCTTGGCCGCCTGTTCTTCGGACGGCGGCGACGACCTGGAGTCCGCGAGCGATGACGATAACGACGACGCCGGTCTGGACGACGACGACGGCGGCGGCGACGACGACGACAACGACGACAACGACGACGATACCCCGGCGCCCGGCGATTCGTCGCCGAGTTTCAACTACGGCATTGTGCATTATCACTACTACGGCGACCTGGGCGGCTACGACGGCCAGATTTTCCTCGACGACCAAAAATGGGCGGCGGCCAACGTCGAACTGGGGATCATCGGCAACACCGACGACGGTTCGCGGATGGCCTGGAGTGAAATCCGCGCCAACCAGCCGCGCGGCTGGTGGCTCGTCTGGCAGACGGCGCACCTGTTCAACACCCGCGAGGCCGAGGGCGACTGCGCGAATCCGCAGCCGGGCGACGCCGACCAGGCCTTCGCCGAGCGGCAGGCGGAATTCGCGGCGTTCCTCGACGATTATCCCGCGTACGGCGACGGCGAAAACTGCTTCCTGCACGCGCGGCGCGACGGCCGCATCCAGGCCCGCTGGCATGCCCTCGGGTGCGACATCATCCTCAACCAGGCGGGCGAGGAAGGCAGCGCGCCCGACCGGAAGGGCGCCCGCATCGAAACGATGGTCTGGGACGAATACGCCTGGCTGTTCGATCTGGGCAGCGACTGCGCCCGCGATTTCCACATCTGGAAGGTCGGCCGGCAAATCACCGACGACGGCTTTTCCGGCGGCGGCTTCGACAACCTCGGCAGCCCGCTGGCCGACGGCTACTACCTGCCGGTGCAGATCGACGACATCGACATCGAGGAAATCCCCGACGACGTCGAGGCCGACGCCGAAAAGCTCGATGACTGGTACTACGACACGGTCACGGATTTTCTGACGGCGGTCGGCGCGGGCCTCCGCGAAATCCACGCGGACGCGGTGCTGGTCTTCAACGGCGCCACTTATTGCAGTTGGGATGGCTACACCGAGCAGTTGGCGGCCATGGTTTCGGCGGGCGTGGGCATCTGGTGCGAAAGCGGCTTGCAGTACCCCTCGTGGGGCGCCATCGACACCCCCGACCGGATCGAGGCGCTCGCCGATCTGTCGGGCCGCCTGGCGGAAAAGGACTCGTTCCTCGTGCTCGAGACCGCTTACGACGGCGGCCAGTCCGACCCCTCGCCGGAGGAAGTGCTTTATTATCTGGCGGCGCTGTACGCGCTCAAGAGCGACGGCGACTTCCTGTCGCTCGTCCCCGATTGGTCGCCCTATTCGCCGCTCAAGGACGTGTTGTGGTTCCCGGTGTTCGAACGCGACCTGGGCCAGCCCACCGGCCCGGCGGAGGCGTTCGGCGACGGTATCTTCACGCGGCCGTACCGGCGAAGCGACGGACTGGAAACGCTGGTGCTGGTGCGGGTGGACGGCGACAACGCCGCGGTGTCCTACTCGCTTGACGGCGATTACTGCCGCGTCGGCGCCGACGACGCGCTGACCCCGTTGACGGGCGACATCACGGTCGAAAGCGGCGACGGATTGATCCTGCTGGTGAACGGCACCGGTGATGCGGGTTGCTAGGCGAACCGGCGACCGCACAGCCTTAGCGCACCAATTTAGCGAATGAGCCAGCGTCGCGGGAAGGCTAAAACTCGATCCGCATCCCGGCGGCGAAAAGGTGCACCGTGCCCTCGCTGTGGAAAGTGTAGCCGTCGCTGGTTTGGGCCTCGCGCGGCACCAGGTAATGAAGCTGGTAGGCGGCGTCGAACACCAGGTCGTGCTTGAGCACTTCCGGCGAGTGCAGCCGCCAGCCGACGCCCGCCGAGCCGACGTGGGTGTCGGCGTCGAGAATTACCGTTCCCTTAATGGTGTGGTCGGGATACGGATAGCGCGTGCCGATGGTGTGAAACGGCGTCTGCTCGAACCGGTAGCCGCCGCGCACGACGAAATTGTCGAAAACCTCGACTTCCGAACCGATCCGCGGCGTCCACAGGTCGATCGTCGTGAAACGCGAATGCGAACCGACGAAATGATTTTCCTCGAAGACGTTGTCGAACCGGCTCCAATTCCGCCAACTGCCGTCGACCAGCAGCTTCCAGCGCGGCAGCACGTCCCAGGAAACGCCGACCGCCGCCTCGCGCGCGACGAACGTGTCGACGAAATCCATCGGGATGTGCATGGTCGCCAGCGGGGTGCCGTACAACGCCGGCGTGGCGGTCACCTCGATCGATTCGAACCCGCCGTAGGTTTCCTCGCGGTAGGTCAGGCCAAGGCCCCAGGTCCGGCCGTGGAAGAACAGGCCGGCCAGCGGCACCGGGTGGTTGTGGCCGCGCATCCGCGTGCCTTCGTTGGCGGTGGAGCCGTTGACGTCGGCGATCGTCTCGACCTCGCCGTTGCCGCGGAATCCGCCGTGGAACCCGACGCCGACCGACAGCCAATCGGCCACGCCGACGGCCAGCGCGCCCTGCATGACGAGGTTGGCCAGGCCGTACCGCAGAAAATCGCCGCGGCTGGTGCGCATGTCGTCGAAAGCCATCATCGTGAAGAAATTGTTGTCGACGGCGACGCTGAACCCGAAGCCGATCGGCGGTAGCGGGACGGTGTCCTGGAACAGGTTGGTGACGTTCACCCGGGTGGCGAAAGTGCCGATGCGGTTGCTTTCGTTTTCGCGGACGCGGTCGCCGCCGACCAGCCCGCCGGCGAGAAACGGCCGGCCGTACAGGTATCCGACGCCGATCTGGCTGGGCACGGGATAAGCCAGGCCGGCCGGATTGTAGTATTCGGCCGCGATGTCGCCGCCGTCGCCGGTCAGCGCGTTGCCCAGCGCGGCGCCGCGCGCCGAAAGCCCGTACGTGTTGGGCGTGTAGATAAACGAGGCCCGCGCCGCCGCCGGCAGCAGCAGCATCGACAGACAAAGGAGCGCGAGCAGCCTCGTTTTCATTTTTTTCCTGGATCGGAAGCGTGTTACCGTTCGACCGGCCAGCCGGCCGGATAAAATCCGCTACGGAGTTCGTTGCCGGGCGAGAATGGCAGGATGGTTTTGCGATGTCAACATGACGTAAAAATCGTGCACTGAGGTCGGGAAACTCGACTACGGCGAAGATCGGTACTAAGGTGACAAAAGCACACTCGGGAGGAAAACATGCCGGGGTTTGCGCGACCGACGCTCGTGGCCAGCCGTTGTCTGGGCTTCGCCGCCTGCCGCTGGGACGGCGAGATCGTTCGCAGCGAGGCGGTGCAAAAGCTGCTGCCGCACGTCCGCTTCATCACCCACTGTCCCGAGGAGGAAATCGGCCTGGGCACGCCGCGCCGCCCGATCCGGGTGATCGAGGAAAACGGCGAGCAGCGGCTTTATCAGCCCGACACCGGACTGGATTTCACCGCGCCGATGCGGGAATGGTCCCGGAAAATCCTCGCCGGCTTGCCCCCGGTGGAAGGCTTCGTTCTCAAATCGCGCTCGCCTTCCTGCGGCCTGGCCGACGTGAAGCTTCATCGCGGCAAGGCGGGCGATGGGCCGACCCGGCGCACGGCGGGCTTCTTCGGCGGCGAGGTGCTGGAGCGCTACGGCGATCTGGCCGTCGAGGACGAGGGCCGACTGACCAACTTCGTCGTGCGCGAACGGTTTCTGATCCGCGTTTTCACCTTGGCCGAATTCCGCGAAACGCGCCGCGCGGGCGATCCGGGCCGGCTGGTCGCCTTTCAAGCGCGGCACAAATTGCTGTTCATGGCCTGTCACCAGACCGCGATGCGTGCGCTGGGGCGAATCGTCGCCAATCACGAAAGGCTTCCCTTCGCCGAGGTCGCGGCGCGCTACGAGGAAACTCTGCTCAAACTGCTGCGCGGCGGGCCGAAAACCGGCAACACCGTCAACGTGCTGATGCACGCCCTGGGCTATTTCAAAAAAACGCTGCGGGCCGGCGAAAAGGGTTTCTTTCTCGATCTGCTGGAGGCCTACCGGAACGGGCAGACGCCGCTCAGCGCCCCGGTCAGCGTCTTGCGGTCGTGGATCGAACGGACCGACGAGGACTATCTGCGGCGGCAAAGCTTTTTCGAGCCCTATCCGCGCGACCTGCTGGACCTCGGCGATTCGGGCCGGGGACGCGATTACTGATGGTGATCGCGCCGATGACTCGTTTGATTGCTACGTGGCTTGGTAAACCGGTGAAATGCTTAAAAACCCCTCTCCCCCGGAAACGTGTGGGAGAGGGGTGGCGAAGCCGGGGTGAGGGATTCGAGAGAGAAGTGAATTAAACGCCTTCAACCCGTCGCCAGCCGACGGGTCGAAGGCTCTTTTTTTTCACCCGTTTATTTTTCTAGAAAAACACGCTCAATCCCGCGTTCAGGCCGATATCGATACCCGCGCCCGACGCGTTGTTCTTCTCGGGGTTGCGGTCCAGGTCGTCCTCGTTCACCTTATCGACCCGCACCGCCGGACCGCCGGCCACCAGCAGGCCGAAGTCGAACGCCACGTTCTTCACCGGGAAAATCCGCACGCCGCCTTCCGCGCCCAGGAGCGGTTTGACGTAAGTGCGCGTGAAGGTGGTCTTGTCCTCGTCGCCGACCTGCTCGGTCCAGGATTGGGTTTCCACGTCGATGCCCAGCACCGGGCCGACGTACGGCATGACGAACGTGCTGGGACGGAAGTTGTAGTTGTAGTAGCCCGCCAGGCGGCCGCGCCAGATCGAGTTTTGCGAGGTGCGCACGTCGGCGTCGTCATCCTTGGGTTGAACGGCGTTGGTCTGCATCAGATTGATGGCCATGACGTGTGCGCCCACGTCGTGATGTCCGTTCATCAGGTAGCCGAGTTTCAGGCCTGCGGTGCTACCGCCGGTCATGCTGTCGAAGTTGACCAGGGCTTCGTTGTCGGTGGTGTCCTCGTCGACATCGCTCAGGCCGATGGCGCTGATGTTGAACAGCGACAGAAAGCGAACGTCCAAGTGGAACGAATCTTGTTCGGGCAACAAAATGGGTTCTTCCGCGGAAGCCGCGAACGGAATTACCAAAACGAACAACAAAGCCAGCGCAAATCCGAGATTCGTCAATTTCATCGTCCTTCTCCTTCTTTCGTGTGCAATTTCAAAGTGAATATTCGTTGATTGACGACGCCCAGGATTTCAGCAAAAGCGATGCCAAAATAGAAAAATTATATTTTCGTTTTATTTAACAATCACTTAGGTAATTTTGCGGCGGATGTTGTAAAAATGCATCAAGAAGCATTTTGGTTTATCATTTTGGCATAGTAAGATTGTATCTGTTTGTATTTATGAGGATATTCTTAAAACGTGCCAAAATGAACTGCTGACAAAAAAGCATGGGCAAATTTAAAAATCTACTAAGCCTTCTGCAAAAACACATACACCTCCTCGTCGGCGTACGAGAGGCGGAGGGCCGGGTCGATGGGGGTGAGGTCGCGCCAGGCGAGGCCGGCGAGGCGAAAGGGGCTGGCGGCGATCAGGCGATAGAATTGCGGCTGATCCCACTTGCGATGGACGTGGCGGGCGACGATTCGCCGCTCGGGGTCGCCGGGCCGCCGGATCGTCAACGCCGCCTCGAACTCGGCGAGGCCCCGGTCGGCGTCGACGGCCAGTAGGGTCCAGGACGCTTCCACACTTAGGTTCTCCCGTGTAAAAGACCAGCCGTCTTTTCGGCCGAGGGCGGAGCGTTCGATCGGGCCGAAAGACAGCCCGACGGCGTAGACCCCGCCCGGCGTCAGATTGGCCGCGACGGCGGCGAGGTGCCGCTCCGGGTCGCCGGGCGCGGTCAGGTAGCCGATGCCGCCCAGCGGACAGATCGCCAGGTCGACCGGCACGGCGAGGCGAAAATCGCGCAGGTCGGCGTTCACCGTTTCGGCGGCCAGGCCTTTGGCGCGCAGTTTCCTTTCGACGAAGGCCAGCATCCCCGGATGGCGATCGAGGCCGACAGCCGCGAGCCCGAGCGCCGCCAGATCGGCCAGTACGCGCCCCGTGCCGCAACCGATTTCCAGCGCCCGTTTCACCGGATGCCCGAGTAGCGCCGCCGCCGCCGCGACGACATCGCGTGTTTCGGCGAGCGAATCCCAGCCGTAGGCGAGATCGTAGGCTTCCGGATCGGCATAGAGCGGATCGGTCAGCGGGTCGGACATGGCGCGGTTATCAGCCATCGTCTCACAGGAAATGATAAAGTGAAAATCCGTCGACATGATACCCTGCTTGCTTCCGTCGAGCCACCGCATCTATAGTGGATTAATAGAATCATGATTTCGCAAAAAGGCGACGCCACGAGAGCGCAAGAAAAATATCGAGTGGGAAAAATGCCTGAGCAACAAGATCGGCCGGAGGACCCATCTCGGCGGTCTTTTCGTGTTTTCCTTTTATTTTTCTTGTTGTTGCTGCCGATTGAGTCGCTTTCCTTCGCCGCGGAAGCGCCGCGGACGCTGATCATCGTCGACGACAAAGACTATCCGCCCTTTGCGTTTCTCGACGCCAAGGGCGCGGCGTGCGGCATCACTATCGACATCTGGAAACTCTGGAGCCGGAAAACGGGGATTCCGGTTCGGTTTGAGTTGATGGAATGGGACGCGGCGCTGGCGGCGGTGCGCGAAGGACGCGCCGACGCGGTCGGCGGACTTTTCCGCACGGCGGCGCGCGAGGCGGATTTCGATTTCAGCCGGGCGATTCTGAAAATCCCGACCGGCATTTTCTTTCACCGGCAAATCGCGGGCATCAAGGGATTGGACGATCTCGACGGCTTTCAGGTCGGCGTGATCAAGGGCGATTTCGGCGAGGAACTGCTGCGGACGGGACATCCGCACATCGAATTACGGTCGTTTTCCGGCGCCGGAGAGCTGGTGCGGGCGGCCGTCGCCGGCGAGATCAAGGTGTTCGTGGCCGACGAGCCGGTGGCGCTGTTTTACCTGGCGCAACAGCCGGGTGGCGATCAATTCCAGGAGACGACCGCGGTCGCGAAACTCAATCCGCAATGTACGGCCGTGAAAAAGGGAAACGCCGAATTGCTGGCGACGATCCAATCCGGTTTTGCGCGGATTTCGGAAGCCGAGATCAAACAAATCGTGGCCGACTGGGCCGGCCGGTCGACGGTTGGGCGCCTCCCCTGGCGGGAGATCGGGCTGGGTTTGCTGGCGGTTTTGCTGCTCGTCGCCGCGGTTCTCGCCTGGAACTTCCTGTTGCATCGAAAAGTCGCCGAAGCCACGCAAAACCTGCGGGAACGCGAGGAGACCTTTCGCGCGCTGACCGAAAATTCCCTGGACGTCATCATGCGGTTCGACCGGCAGGGGCGCCATTTGTACGTCAATCCGATCGCCGAAAAACAGACCGGAATCCCCGTCCAAAATTTCATCGGGAAGACGCACGCGGAACTTGGCTTCGCCCCGGAGTTGTGCGCCGTCTGGGAAAAAGCGATTCGGGAAACCGTCGAGTTCAAAGCGGTTCGCCGGATCGAATTCCAGCTTCCCCGCGGCGCCTGGATCGATTGGCTGCTGATGCCGGAATTCGACGCGCACGGCGAGGTGAAAGCGGTCATCACCGCGGCGCGCGACATCACCGAACGCAAATTGGCGGAGGAGGCGTTGCGCGCCAGCGAGCAGAAATACCGCCAGCACTTCGCCAGCGTCAACGACGTGATTTATTCCTTCGACGCCAACGGAGTGATCCTTGACGTTTCACCGTCGATCGAGCGGTTTCTCGGCTTCCAACCGGAAGAATTGATCGGCCGGCCGTTCGCCGAACTGAATCTGCTCACTCCCGAGTCGCTGGAAAAGGCCGTGGTCTACGTGGCGCGCGTTTTTGCTGGCGAGCGAATCGACGGCGTGGAATACGAATTCGTCCACCGGGACGGGTCCCGGCGGTTCGGCGAAGTCAGCGGTTCGCCGATCATCGTCGACGGTCGAGTCACGGCGACCGTCGCCGTGGCCCGCGACGTCACCGAGCGCGAGCGGGTGGAACAAGCGCTGCGGGACAGCGAAAACCTGTTCCGCAATCTGTTCGAACAACACGTGGCGATCAAATTGGTCATCGATCCCGAAACGGGAAACATTTTCGACGCCAACCAGGCGGCCGCGAATTTCTACGGCTGGCCGAGAGAACAGCTCGAGCGGATGAACATCCGCGATATCAACACACTGTCACCGGAGCAGGTCGCGCGGGAAATGGAAAAGGCGAAGAACCTCGAACGGGTCTGTTTCGATTTCCGCCACCGGCGGGCCGACGGCTCGATCCGCGATGTCGAGGTTTACAGCAGCAAGATCGAAATCAGGGGAAAGGTTTTCCTCCATTCCATCATTCACGACATCACCGAACGGAAACAAATCGAGGAGGCGTTGCGGGAAAGCGAGGAAAAGTATCGTTCCCTGGTGGAAACGACGGCGGAATGGATCTGGGAAATGGACCTCACGGGCCGGCATACCTACTCAAACCCGGGAATCTCGACCATTTTGGGATATCGACTCGACGAATTCCTCGGCCGGGATGCTTTTGACATCATTCACCCGGAAAACCACCGGGAAATCGAGGCAGCCTGGCCGCGGCTGATCGCCGAAAAAAAGGGCTGGCGGGGATGGATTGTCCGGTTCCGCCACCGGGACGGCAGCTATCGTTACCTGGAAAGCAACGCCAATCCCATTTTGAACGCGGCGGGCGAACTGGTCGGTTTTCGCGGCAGCGACCGCGACATCACCGAGCGCAAACAGTCCGAGGAAGCCCTGCGGCGGACCCAGTTCGCCATGGATCGGGCCCGTGACAGCATCCTCTGGATCGATGACGACGGCCGCATCATCTACGCCAACGATTCCGCCTGCTCTTCTATGGGGTTCACGCGCGATGAATTGTTGGCGATGAAGGTCTTCGACATTGATCCGGACTTTCCCCAGTCGCAATGGGAACAATTCAAACAGATGCTGCGCCGGCAAGGGCACCATACGTTCGAATCGCGCCACCGGACCAAGGACGGCCGCTACTTCCCCGTGGAAGTCAGCACCAACTCCTTCCAATTCGGTGACCGCTTCATCGCCTGCGCCTTCGATCGCGACATTTCCGAACGCAAGCGGGCCGAGCGGGAAAAAGACGAACTGGCGGCGCAATTGCAGCAGGCCATGAAAATGGAAGCCGTCGGACGGCTGGCCGGCGGCGTGGCGCACGATTTCAACAACCTGCTGACGGGCATCACCGGCAACGTCGAGCTGGCCTTGTTGGATCTCGCGCCCGGCGACCCGCTCGCCGTCCCCATTGCCGAAATCGGCAAGGCGGCCGACAGCGCCGCCGCGCTGACCCGGCAATTGCTGGCCTTTTCGCGCAAGCAACTGATCGAACCCAAGGTGCTCGATCTGAACCAATTAATCGCGAATCTGCACAAAATGCTGACGCGGTTGATCGGCGAGGATATCGAACTGACCACCGTCGCCGGCGGGGATTTGGGTCCGGTGCGGATCGATCCGGGCCAGTTCGAGCAGATTCTGGTGAACCTCGCGGTCAACGCCCGCGACGCCATGCCGGCCGGCGGCAAACTGATCATCGAAACGGCCAACGTCGAGTTGGACGAGGAGTATTGCCAGCGGCACGCGTACGCCAACCCGGGAAACCACGTCCTGCTGGCGGTCAGCGATACCGGCCACGGCATGAACGAGGAAGTCAAAAAGCACTTGTTCGAGCCTTTTTTCACCACCAAGCCGCTCGGTCACGGCACCGGCCTCGGGCTGGCGACGATCTATGGCGCGGTCAAGCAGGCGAACGGCCACATCGAGACCTATTCGGAGGAAGGGCGGGGAACGACTTTCAAAATCTATTTGCCGCGCGTCACGGAAAGAGCCGGCGAGAAAATCGCCCGCGGCGATGCGGAGGCCATGCGGGGCGGAAACGAGGTCGTCTTGCTGGTCGAGGACGACGATCTGGTGCGCGGCCTGGCGCTCAAGGTCTTGCAACGGCTGGGCTACCGAATCCTGTCCGCGGCCGACGGCCAGCAGGCCCTGGAAATCGCCGGCCAGCACCCCGAACGGATCGACCTGCTGCTCACCGATGTGATCATGCCGGGCATGAACGGCCAGCAGTTGGCCGAACGTCTGACGCAGATTCATCCGGAAAGCAAGGTGCTTTTCACCTCGGGTTATACCGAGGACGCGATCGCCCATCACGGCGTCATCGACGCCGGCCTGCACTTCATCGGCAAGCCGTACACCCCGCAAAATCTGGCCCGCAAAATCCGCGAGGTGCTGGAATCCGATTAGCGTCGCTCTTACATTTCGCATTCCCCAGTCGCCATTATTTTTGCTTCGTTCGCCGCTTTGCATCCGCCGGTCCGCCTTGTTAGAATCCGGCCAACCTCAAGCGATGCGAACAAGGAGCGGTGCCATGACCGAAGCCAAATTGGACGAGAAGATGGAGAAACAGGCCGACAACCGGAAGAAAGCCGTCAACCAGGCGATCAGCCAGATCGAGAAGCAATTCGGCAAGGGCGCGATCATGCGCCTGGGCGATCAGGCCCCGCGCGAGGCCGTGGCGGCGGTTTCGACCGGCTCGCTGGGCCTGGACATCGCGCTGGGCGTCGGCGGGTTGCCGCGCGGCCGCGTCGTGGAAATCTACGGACCGGAATCCTCGGGCAAGACGACCCTGGCGCTGCACGTCGTCGCCGAGGTGCAGAAGAAGGGCGGCGTGGCGGCGTTCATCGACGCCGAGCACGCGCTCGACCCGATTTACGCCCGCAAACTCGGCGTCCAGGTCGAGGATTTGCTGCTCAGCCAGCCCGACACCGGCGAGCAGGCGCTGGAAATCGCCGAGGTGCTGGTGCGCTCGGGCGCGGTGGACGCGATCGTCATCGACTCGGTGGCGGCGTTGACGCCGCGGGCCGAAATCGAGGGCGAGATGGGCGATTCGCACGTCGGCCTGCAGGCGCGGTTGATGAGCCAGGCGTTGCGCAAGCTGACGGGCATTTTGCACAAAAGCGACACACTGCTCATCTTCATCAATCAAATCCGGATGAAAATCGGCGTCATGTTCGGCAACCCGGAGACGACCCCCGGCGGCAACGCGCTCAAGTTTTACGCTTCGGTGCGCCTCGACATCCGCCGCATCAGCTCGATCAAGGTCGGGCAGGACGTCATCGGCAACCGCGCGCGGGTGAAGGTCGTCAAAAACAAGGTGGCGCCGCCGTTCCGGCAGGCCGAGTTCGACATCCTGTTCGGCAAAGGCATCAGCCTGAGCGGCGAACTGGTCGATCTGGGCCAGGCGGTCAACGTGTTGGAAAAATCCGGCGCGTGGTATAGTTACAACGAAACGCGCATCGGCCACGGCCGCGAAAACGCCAAGGCCTTCCTCGAGGCGAACCCCGACGTCGCCGCCGAGGTGCGCGAACGGATCGCCAACGCGGCCAGCGGCATGGAAATTTTCGTCGCCGCCGTCGCCGCGGAAGGCGGGGAAGCGGAGTAACCGGATGGTCGAAGCGGGCGAGCACCTGAATCTGCAACGCCTGCTGCAGGCGGCCGTGCAATACGGCGCGTCCGACGTGCACCTCAAACCGGGGCGCGCGCCGATCATCCGCATCAACGGCGAGCTACACGAGCTGACCAAGCATCCGCGCCTGTCGCCGCCGGACATCATCGCCTCGGCCGAACTGATGATGGACGACCGGCAGGTGGCGCTCTTCAAGGAACAGAACGAGATCGACCTGGCCTACAGCCTGCCCGGCCTCGGGCGGTTCCGCGTCAATATTTTCCGCCAGCGGGGCAGCATCGCCGTGGCGTTGCGCATCATCCCTTACCAGATCCGCACCTTCGCCGAACTGCACATGCCGCCGGTGCTCGAAAAAATCGCCGCGGATCAACGCGGCATGGTGGTGGTGACCGGCGCGACCGGTTCGGGCAAGTCGACCACCCTGGCGTCGATGATCGATTACATCAACTCGAACCGCACCTGCCACATCATCACCGTCGAGGATCCGATCGAATTCCTGATCCGCGACAAGAAAAGCGCCATCAGCCAACGCGAAGTCGGCATCGACACCAAGGGCTTTCTCACCGCCCTGCGTGCCGCCCTGCGCCAGGATCCCGACGTCATTCTGGTCGGCGAAATGCGCGACCTGGAGACGATGACCACCGCCCTGCAGGCCGCCGAAACCGGCCACTTCGTGCTGTCCACCCTGCACACCACCGACGTCATGGAAACGATCAGCCGCATCCTGGCGGTCTTTCCCCCGGGGCAGGAAAATCAGGTCCGTTTTCAGCTTTCCACCAGCCTCAAGGCGATCATCTGCCAGCGGCTGGTGCCGCGCGCCGACGGCTCCGGCCGCGTGCCGGCGGTTGAAGTCCTGGTTTCGAACGCGCGCGTGCAGGAATGCATCAAGGAACCGAAAAAGACGTCCGAGATTCCGGATATCATGACCCAGAGCTACACCACCTACGGCATGCAGTCGTTCGACATGAGCCTGATGCAACTGGTCCGCGACAAATTGATCACGGTCGAGGCCGCGTTGCAGAACGCCACCAACCCCGGCGACTTCAAGCTGCGCTTGCAAGGCGTTTCCGGCGCCGATGAAGCGCGTTTCGACGAGTATAGCGAAGGCGTGGAGAAAAAGAAGAAAGGGCCCGGCGGCGGCGGAACCGGCGGCGGCGGCGGAGCCGGCGGTCAGAAGGGCGGCAATTTCGGCGACCTGATCGAGCGCTTTTCGGAGTAACGCGGATTGTTCGCCACGCTTAAACCCATCGTGCTTTCTATGCGGCCCCGGCAGTGGGTCAAGAATTTCATGATTTTCCCGGCGCTGGTTTTTTCGGGCGGCATCTTCGACCCGATCAGCCAGATCGTCTGCCTGGGCGGGTTCGTGGTGTTTTGCCTCGTCTCCGGCGCGGTGTATCTGTACAACGACCTGGCCGACGTCGAGCGCGATCGTAACCACCCGGTCAAACGTTTGCGGCCGATCGCCTCGGGCGCGTTACCGGAAAAAACGGCGGCGGCGGCGATCAAGTGGATTCTCGGCCTGGCTTTCGGGCTGGCCTTCGCGTTGAATTTGATTTCCACGAAAGTCGGTTTCGATTTCGCGCTGATTTGCCTGCTCTACCTGCTCATGCAGGTGGCGTATTCCAACCGGCTCAAGCACGTGGTGATTCTCGACGTGATGTGCATCGCGGCGGGATTCGATCTGCGCGTGCTGGCCGGCGCGGCGCTGCTCAACGTGCCGGCGAGTTTCTGGCTGGTCGTCTGCATGACGCTGCTGGCGCTGTTTTTGGGTTTCGGCAAGCGGCGGCACGAGTTGACGCTGCTGACGGACGGCGCCGGCAGCCACCGCAAGATCCTCGCGGAATACAACCTGACGTTTCTCGACCAGATGATCGCCGTGGTGACGGCTTCGACCGTGCTGGCCTACAGCCTGTATACGCTCAGCGAGGACACCCTGGCGCATTTCGGCCCGCGCGCGCATTACCTGCCGCTGACCATTCCCTTCGTGCTCTACGGCATCTTCCGCTACCTCTACCTGGTGCACCAGAAAGACAGCGGCGGCAGTCCGACCAAGGCGCTGCTGAACGACCCGCCCATTCTGATCAACATCGGGCTCTGGTTCGTAACCGTGGTTGCGGTGCTGTATTACTGAAAAGCATCTCCGGGGCGCCGGTCGGTCTCAGATGATTCCCAGCCAGTCGTGAAACAGGAAGTACGTGCGGCCGATCAGCAGACTGATGCGGGCCATCACCGTGTAGCCGAAGGCCGCGCCGAAGGCGATCATCAGGAAGAGAACCCCGACCTTAGCGCCGTAGCCCACCAGGCCGCGGTGCTCGGCCGAAAAATAAAAATAGACGAGCGTGGAAAGCACGCCCACGACGATGATGATGTGGTTGAGGTTGTTGAGCGGCAGAAACGTCGCCTGCACCTGCGGCAGCACCATGCCGTGGATCGCGCCGGTCACGCCAAGCCCCGCCGAGATCCCCATCGTGAAAGCGATGGCGACCCGCGACAGGTAGGCGATGCGCGGGATCATGCGCGTCAGCATCAGCAGGCCGAGAAACGCGGGAAAGAGCAGCAGGTAGCGGTCGAGGCCGGATTTCTGCGCCCAGCCGTCCACCAGCATCGGCTTGACGTCGAAGAAAAGCACGTAAATCAGCCAGAACCCGGCCGACAAGCCGATGTAGACGTGCTCGGCCAGCTTGTAGACCGGGTTGTCCTTGTACAGGAACGACATGATGGCCAGCGTGAAAAACGCCGCCATCCAGATCCCGAAGGTGGTCGCGAAACCGCTCGGTTCCATTACCGCCTCCGTTCCGCCCGGCGCAACAGGACGAACGTGACGTTGCCCATCACGATCAGCCCCAGAATCGCCAGGTGCACCCAGGATTGCGCCGGCATCGCCAGAAGGCCGAGACCGGGCAGCTTTTCGAGTGTTTCGTATTCCGCCGCGCCGCGCATGCCGCCCAGCAGGCCGACCAATTGCTTCGCCTGCAGGTAGTTGTAGTAGTCCGGCGCGCCCACCGCCGTCGTGCCGATGACGATCTTCACCCCGTAGCGCGCCTGGGCGAACTGGATCCACAATTCCGGCGTCGCGCCGTGGGCCAGCGCGACGACGGCCGCCATCTGGTCGTAATTGTGGATGTCCTTCATCAGCGGCAGTTGGTCGAGCGGCGTGCCGCGGTAATCGACCGCGAACAGGTCGCGGATTTCACGGCCCAACGAGACGATCACTGCCTGCTGGCCGGGCCGGTAGCCGAGATTGACGTAATCGACGCCGTAGGTTTTGCCGTCGCGCGCCGCCGCTTCTTCCAGGGCCTGCATCCCGAGCGGTAGCCCGATGGCCAGTTCGCCGGTCAGCAGCACGCGCAGGTTTTTACGGAAAAACTGGTGCAGCATCGCCACCAGCATCGGTTGCAGTTCGGGCATCGAGGTGGCGTCGTAGTCGATGGAGATCAGTACCACGCCGCCGGCGGGAATCGCCTCGAGAAAGTCGTAGGCCTGCTTCACCTCGGCGGAGACCTGCACCGGGCTGGTCAGCTTGAGCAGCATCGGAATGCTGACCACGACGAAGACCAGCAGGAAGATCAGCCGCCGATCGACGTTGTTGATCCGGTGCAGAAAGGTGGCGCGTTCGCCGCTCACGAGATGTAGCTCCTCTCAATGCCCAGAATGATGCGGATCGAGGTCGCCGCCGCGCCGAGGTAGGCGCCGATCATGATGCCGCGCTTGGCGCCGATCTGCGGTACATTCATGATCCAGTCGGAGATTTCCGGGAACCGCGACCAGATTTGCTCGCCCACCGGCACGCGGCCGAGCATGACCAGCGCCGCCGAAAGCAGCAGCATCGTCGCCGCGACGTTCCGCACCCGGAAGGCGCGGTAGGCGGCCGACGCGATGAAAAACGACAGGATGGCGAACATCGTGCCCTGCAGTGGCACGATCATGTACAGGTAGACGTACATGAACGGGCTGTCGAGGTGGAAGGGCGAGCCGTTACGCGCCTGCCCGATGATGCCGGTGATCAGCGCCAGCAGGCACGACGCCAACAGCACCGCCGCGTAGCCCCAGCCGGGCCGGCGATGCACGACCTTCTGCAGGTTGACGCGCAGCAGGCTTTCCACGCCGACGACCATCGAAATGCCGATGACGATGGCGAACCACGACAGCGTCAGTTGCTCGATGTCGCCCAGCGGACCGCGCGGAAAATAAAAGGCCAGCACGATGAACGCGCCGGTCACGAAGGTGATGATCAGTGGCACCCGCTGTTTCATGGCCGCCGCTTCAACCTCCCGCGCCCGTTCCCGAACCGCTAAAAATCAGGGTCATGATCCGCAGGGCCGACGCCGCCCAGCCGTGCGGCGCGAGCGCCGCCGCCGTCGCCAGACCCGCGCCGATCAAGATGGCCCCGCCCAGCACGAGCTTGAGCACGTCTTGCGATTTGAGCGTGGCGAGCTGCACCGGGTCGCGCGACAAATAGCTGGCCGCCGCGTAAAGCTCCTCGCCGATTAGCGTGTAATCGCAGGCCGCCACGAGAAACGGTAGTTGCGAGGTCTGGTCGGTGCCGGCGATCTGAATCGCCCCGATCGAATTGCCGGTTTCGGCCATGACCAGCGCCTCGGCGGCGAACCAACCCTGCATGAACACCGCGCCGGGCTTCTCGCGCATCATGATGCCGTCCACGCCCGCCGCGTAACCGAATTGATCGTAGGTCAGGTAGTTGACCTGGTCTTCCTGAAACAGATCCGGGCGCCCCGCCTCGAGGTAGGCCATCTTCACCGTTTCCTGCGCGGTCGGATGGACGATCGGGTCGGAACACGGCACCAGCAGCTTCGCCTGGTACTCCGCCACCAGCCGCGACACCCGCCGCAGAATCGACAGCGCCGCCAGTGTCGCCAACATGCTCATGTCGCCGATGCCCGGAATGAACAGCACCGGCTTGCCCATCTCCGTCGCGCGGCCCACCGCGTCGTCCACCGCCTCGAGCCCCGCGATCTTGCGGATGAACAGCGCGCCGCCCGCCCGTTTGGCGTGCCGGATGAAGAACAGAATCATCAGCGTCAGCGTGGCGATGATCACCAGCGATGGGAGGCGGTCCTTGGCGAACCAGGGCCCGGGTTTTTTCGCCTGGTCGGCCGGCTCGGCGGGTGATGCTTCGGGCGCCACCGCGGTCGGTTCCGCGGTCGCGGCGGTCGCTTCCGGCGCTGGCTCCGGCGTCGGCGGCACGGCGACCGGCGTCGCGTCCTGGGCGACGGCGAGCGAAGCCATCGTCAGAAGGATTGCCGCCGCGATCAGCCAAAAGATTGTTTTACGCATGTTTTGCGCGCACCCGCCGCTCTCGATTTGTCTTTGAATCCTTATAAAGGACGGCCCGCGGGAAAGCAAGAAGTTGCGGGGCCGCGGTCGTCAAAAATGGTATTCGAGGCTCAGGGAGCCGATGTGGTCCTCGAATTTGTTCGTCGAGCTCAGGGGGTCGTTCATGCGATAGAGGTAGCGCGCCTTGGTGTAGAGGCCGTACTTGAGGCGGACGGTCAGCCAGGCGGAGGTCAGGAACAGGCGGTCGATCCGGTCGGGTTGTCCCGGGATGGGATTCGTGGCCCGGGAGAAGGTCTTGTAAACGTACTCGTCGTACAACGACAGCGTGAAACGATCGTTCAGGCGCACCGAATAGAACACTTCCGCCTTGTGCTTGATGAAGCCGAATTCCGCGTCGATATCCAGCGAGCCCTGATCGCCTGATGAACGGCCGAAGTCGCCCGACATGTTTCCTGGCGAGGGCGAGGACATCGGCGGGGGAGACGATCCCGGCGGCATCGGCGGCGACGGGCCGTCATGTTGCCTCGGGTCGGGTTGGGTCGGCGTCGGCGTCGGGGTCGGAGTGGGGGATCTGGAAGAGTCACTTGCCATATCGAACGGTTCGTAGTCGCTGTCGTCCACCTGATAGAGGTAAGCGCCCCGCAGGCAATGACGCTGGGCGAAAAAGGCATCCACTCCCGCTTCGACGGTGAAGCGGTCGCCTTTTTCGGGTGCGCGGGGTTTGAACGAATCGGCATCCCCCTCGCCGCCGACGTAAGCGAGGTAGTCGACGGAATAATAGGTGGAAACCAGGGGCGTCCAGGTATTGCGCAGTTCGACGAAACCCCCGTTCATGAAATAGTCGAGCGGATGGTTGTCGGGGTGGGAGGAGAGGATGTTTTCGTAACCGATCCGGCCTTCCAGCAGGCGGAAAATCGTGCGCTTGTATGCCAGGGTCGCCGCGTTGCGGACGAAATCGGACCAGAAATCGTCGGGCGTCGAAAAATAGCGTGCGCTGTCCAGGACGCTGACGGTATTGGCGCCGAAGTTGAGCCCCAGATAGAGATTGGCATTGCCGACGTACCAGGGATCCTTGGAATGGTAGTAGGGCCAGTTGCCCAGGCCTTGCAGATCGAATTCCAGTTGCCACAGCCGGGCCCACGAGAGGCTCGTGTCGATCTTTGCGTCGACGCCCAGAATGAAATCCTCCCGGTGAAGATCGTCGTTTGCCCGGGCCTCGTTCAGGGAAAAATTCGAGTCGTACATTCCCGACAGACCCAACGAACCGCTCACCGGGAAGGGGGTTTTTTCCTCGTCGGCGGCGGTTGCGGCGACCGGCAGGACCAAGGCCGCGAGCAACCACAAAAAACAAGTCAGGTAGCGCATCATGGCGTTCCGCCTTCGTGTTGCCGCAGGGCATCGGCTTTCTTTTGGTATTGAGCGAAAATATTTTTCAACCGCTCCTTCTCCCGTAACAGCTCGCCGCGCGAGTCGGTTTGCTGTTTCAGCAATTTTTCCTGTTGTTGAATGCGCTCGGTCAGCTCGTGCTTGCGCTGGAGCGTTTGGGAATCGCGGCCTTGCTGCATTTCCGACAAATCCTGGAGAACTTCCTTTTGCGTGTGCAACGATTGCAGGATTTGCTGGTTCTGGTCGATCGCGAGAGTAAGCTTTGTTTCCTCGCGGCTCAATTCGTCCAGGCGGTCCGCGATGATTTCGGCCTTTTCCTGGATGTCCTCGGGTCCGTCCAGCGGACGGATGACGATGGCCGCGTCGATGCTCTTCAGCCGGCGCCAGGCGTCGGCCGCGTCCGCCGGATCGTCACTTGCCCAGACCACTCCCGCGGCCGCGAGCAGCGCGGCGGTCAGCAACGCCAGCACGGCGACCCGGGAGGCGGACATCAGTCGGTGACTCCGAATTTTTCCAGCTTGTAGCGAAAACGGTTCCGGTCGATGCCCAGCATTTTGGCGGCTTTGGCCTTGATCCGGCCGGATCGTTCGTAGCCGTGCAGGATCAAGCGCCGCTCGAAGTTCTCCATTTCCTCGTCGAAATTCACGTCCGAATCGGGCAGGCAGACGTACGAGGCGGAGGGGGGCAAAAACGTCGGCGGCAGGTGGGACAGATTGATCGGCGCGCCGGCCGCCAGGATGGTGGCCCGCTCGATGACGTTACGCAATTCGCGGACGTTTCCCGGCCAGTTGTAGTCCATCAGCGAATCCATCGCGCGCGGCGTCAGGCCCGGCGCCTGCCGTTCCTGCCGCTGGGCTTGCCGTTTGATGAAGGCCTCCACCAACAAGGGGATGTCCTCCTTGCGGCTGCGCAACGGCGGCAACTCCATCGTGAAAATGTTGAGCCGGTAGAACAGATCCTCGCGGAACTCGCCGTCCCGGATGGCCTTCGGCAGGTTTTTGTTGGTCGCGGAAATGATGCGGATGTCCACCTTGAGGGTCCGCGAACCGCCGACCCGCTCGAATTCCTTTTCTTGAATCGCGCGCAGCAGCTTGGTTTGGAACGGCACCGGGATCTCGCCCACTTCATCGAGAAAAAAGGTGCCCTGATCCGCCAGCTCGAAGCGCCCGAGCTTGCGTTCGATCGCGCCGGTGAACGCGCCCTTCTCGTGGCCGAACAGTTCGCTTTCCAGCACGCCGCCGGCGTAGGTCGCGCAATGGACGCTGACGAACGGCCCCTTGGCCCGGCCGCTCTTGGCGTGAATGGCGCGCGCGACCAGTTCCTTGCCGGTGCCGCTTTCACCCAGGATCAGCACCGTGGCGTCGGTCGGCGCGACCTTGTCGATCGTTTCAAACACCCGCTGCATGGGCTGGCTTTTGCCGATGATTTCGCCCAGGCCGTGTCGATAGGCGTCATCCGCCTCCAGGGTGCTGACCCGCGCGTCCAGGCGCTCCATCCGCCGGGCGAGTTCCCGCTGCGCCACGGCCTTCTGGAATTTGACCTGCAACTCGCCGTTGTCGAGCGGTTTGGTGATGAAATCGAAGGCGCCGATTTTCATCGCTTCCACCGCCGCCTCGACGCTGCCGTAGGCCGTCACCACGATGACGACCACCTCCGGCCACCGTTCCCGCGCCTGGCGCAGCAACTGCATGCCGTCCACTTTCGGCATTTTCAAGTCGGTGACGAGAACGTCGACGGGCCGTTCCTCCAGAAACCGCAAGGCCTGTGCGCCGTCGTAGACCGCGTGGGCCGCGTGGCCGCGCCGCTCGACGAGCGCGCAGAGCGTATCGGTTGCCGTTTTGTTGTCGTCCGCGATCAGAAATTCGGCCATGATTGCCCGCCTTCTAGCCCTGGCTTGCCCGAGGCAAATGGATGGTGAAGCACGCCCCCGCCTGGGGAAGGTTGTCGACGGAAATGGTTCCGCCGTGGTTTTTGACGATCAAAGCCACGTTGGCGAGTCCGAGGCCGGAGCCGGTCACCTTCGTGGTGAAAAACGGTTCGAACAGTCGCGGCAGGTTTTCGGCGGAAATACCCGGTCCCGTGTCCTGGATCACGAAGTCGACGCCCCCGTCGCCGGCGGCTGGTTGAATGGTCAGAGCGACCCGGCCGCCGTCATCGCAGGCTTCGACGGCGTTGAGCAAGAGGTTGAGCAACGATTGTTCCATCCGTTCGCGGTCCATCCGGACCAGCGGCAACCCCGGCGACGAGTGCGTCCTGATTTCCACGTTTTTTTCGCGCGCCGCCGCCCCCGCCAGTTCGACGGCGGTCGCGGCCAGTTCGACGGGATCGACGTCGTCGACGACCAGCGTGATCGGGCGGGAGTAGGTCAGGAACTCGGTCAAAAAGCGGTTGAGCTTGCCGATTTCGTGCCGTCGCGCGGTTCCTGCAGTTCCTCGCCGAGCAGAGTGATGAGCAATTTGATGGAGTTCAGGGGATTGCGGATTTCGTGCGCCACGCTGGCCGACATTTCCTTCAACTTGGCGTCGCGCGCCTGGACCAGACGGGCCATTTCGTTGAGCGAGTTCGCCAACACCTCCAATTCGAGAATCGAGGGAATCGGCACGCGAGCCTGGTAATCGCCGTTGCCGATCTGCTCCGCCGTTCGCGCCATGTGACGGATCGGCCTGGTCAACGTGCGGGCCAGCAGTAGGGCCACCAGAAAAGCGATGATCGCGCCGCCGGCGGCGGTCCAGTACAAACGCGATTGCATGCGATTGATCAACTCGATTTCCGTGGCGCCGGCGTTCACCCCGACGATGGCGAACAAGCGTCCCTGATCGTCCATGACCGGCGCGTAGGCCGAGATGAAAAGCTGGTCGTTGGCGGCGGGGTAACTGCCGGTGCTGGCCGGCCGCCCTTGTTGAAGGCTGGTCAGGAAATCCTTCTTGAAATGACCGAGCGCCGAGGGGGAACCGATGAGCCGGTCGAGGCGCGGATCCACCAGCAGGGAGCCGTCCGGTTGAAAGATGAAAACGTCTTCGACGCCGGTCGCTTCGCGGATTTCGGAAAGTTTTTCTTTGAGGCGCAGCACCATGCGCGTTTGATCGTCCCCGGTTTTGATCAGCGCCAGCCGCTCGTAGGGCGCGTTGCGGGCGGCGATTTTGGCGATGTCCTTGAGTTTTCTGCCGATTTCGTTTTCCAGGTGCGTCCGGGCCGTGGAGATGAAAGGCACGCCGAAAATCAGGATGACCGCAAGGATGAGCAAAAGGTAGAAAAATACCTGGGTCGCGAAGATGGTGCGGTTGCTTTTCAGCTTTTTCATTCCGTCGATTCCATACGATTCCATCCGGATTTCCAGAGAGAGACAAAGCAAAGATTATACCAAGCAATCCGCGTGTCGAGCGGCGGTCGGCGACGGGGGGTGAATGACGAAATTAATCTTTATTAACGGGTGGTTTGGTGATTTTTCAGTCCGGTCATTGATCCTGTCTAAGTTTCAGCAGTGCTAATTTTTCAGCGCTTTGTATCCAGGCGAATTCACGGAAATCGAATGCCTTGGCCATTCCGTAACGAATTGTATTTCGCGGGCTTACGTCGCGTTTGCCTCCTGGCATGGTTTTTGCCGTATTGCCGTGTTGGACGCGGGCAAATTTTTTCAGGGGAAGAAGGGAACTTAGAATGGCCTTTCCGGAACTGTACTTATCCAAGCCGGCGATCGTTCTCCCCGCGAAAAAAATCGATAACGACGAGCTGCTGGACCTGATCCGCATCAACTACCGCGGCGCGAAAGGCGATTACCCAGTGCTCGAAAAGATCGTCGAAAAAATCTTCGAACAATGCGGTTCCGAAACCCGCTACATCGAAACCGATCCGACGGTGCGCGTGGCCGAGTATGCCATCAAAGCCGCGCAAGCCTGCCTCGCGGCCAATGGCCTTAACGCCGGCAACCTGGATTTGCTGATCAACGGCAGTATCGCCCGCGAGTACTTCGAACCCTCCACCGCCATGGAGATCGCCGCCGGCCTGGGCATCGAGGAGATTCATGCCTTCGATGTCACCAGCGCCTGCGCCGGCTCGCTGGAAGCCGTGCACATCGCCGGCGCCTATTTCAATCTGCACGATCATTTTCAGAACGCCCTGGTCTGCTCCGCCGAATTGACGCGGAATTTTCTGAGCTACGCCATCCAATCCGTGCCGGAACTGGTCGAGAAGGCCGCCGGCCTGACGATCGGCAACGCCGCCGCGGCCTGGGCGATCAGCCGCCGGCCTTTCCCGGGCGGTTGTCTGCGTATCCGCGCGGCACGGAATTACAGCCTGCCGCGGCATTGGCATCTCTGCACGACGCCGATCGACGGCACTTTCACCTCGATGGCCGGCGAACTGTTCAAGCTCAGCGTCCACGTTGCCCCCGAACTGCGCCGCGTTTTGGCCGGCATCGGCTGGTCGGCCGCGGACGTCGATCATTTCGTCTTCCACCAACCGAGCGAAAAAATGGTCCAGGCCGTGATGTACGACCTCGAAGCCGCGCCGGAAAAGGCGGTCTACAGCCATCATCTTTACGGCAACACCTCCAGCACCACGGTAGCGTTGGCCTTGCATCAATTGCTCAAAGAGCGGGATATTTTGAACGGTCAAAAACTTTTGCTTTCGACCGCCGCTTCCGGTTTCACCATGGTGACCATCGCGGGCGAATGGGTGGAGTGATGAAATGATGAAATACATCAATTTATACCGCTTGATCCTGCGAACCTTCGGCTTTCACCTGCGGCCGGTGGGAACCTTTTGCCTGTTGCAGATCCATCGCCTGATCAACGGCGCGACCCGCGCCTTGGATCACCTGTTTTTCCCCGAATTCCGCCGGCAACCGCTCGACCGGCCGATTTTCATTCTGGGCAATCCGCGCGGCGGCACGACCTTCGTCCATCGTTTTCTGCTCAACACCGATCGCCTGTGCGCCTTCGAATTGTGGGAAATGCTGTTTCCGGCCATCACCGCGCGCAAAATCTTCGGGCGGTTCATTCACCGGTTCGCGCCGCTGTCGCCGGCCCGCTATCACAGTTCCGACGCCCACGAAACCGGCTTGCGCGACGTCGAAACCGACGACGCCATGGCTTTCTTCCACTTCGTGGACGGCGGTTTTCTCTGGTCGTATTTCCTGGCCTGGGAAGATACCTGGGGCAGCCGGTTGAGTCGGGACTATTTCGAGCTGGACGACGAGCCGGAAGAACGGAAACAGCGGCTGTTCCGCTACCTGGAAGGTTGTTGGCGGCGCAACCTCATGGCCAAGAGCAAGAGCCGGATCATCGTGAAGAGCAGCATTTTCACCCTGCGGGTCAAGACCCTGCTGAAACGTTACCCGGATTGCAAGATCATCTACTGCGTGCGCGACCCGCTGGAGACAATCCCGTCCGGCATGTCGTTGCTGACCGGCGTGCTGGAGCAATCCTACGACATGTTCCATTCCACCTCGCCCGACGTGCGCCAGCGGTATCTGGAAAACCTCTACCAGGGCTCCTGTGCCATGTACCGGACCTTCCATGATCTGCTGCAAAGCGGCGTCATTCCCGAAAGGAATCTGAAAATCGTCCCCTATCCGCGGCTCATGAACGACCTCGAGCGAACCATGGCCGAGTTGGTGGATTTTCTGGAGATCGAACCGAGCGCGCGGTTCACCGAAAAACTGCTCGAGCAGGCCGAGAAACAACGCCATCACAAAAGCAGGCACGAATACTCCCTCGCCAAATTCGGCTTGGACGAGGCGCGCCTTCGCCGGGATCTGGCGTTCGTCTACCAAACCTACGGCCTGGCGGGAGGATCCGAATCATGAAAACAAAAGTCGGGCTCCTGAGTGTTTTGGTTTTCTTTCTGGCTTTCCTGATGCCCTCGTTCGGTTGCTCCGGCGACGACGACGACGAAAATGATTCGGCAACGGACGACGACAGCGACAACACCGGCGACGACGACGATAACGACGATAACGACAACAACGACAACAACGACAATGACGACAACGATGACAATGACGATTCGACCTTCGATCCGAGTGTCATCCTCGGCCGGACCTATTCCCTGGATATCCCACTGTCCGCTTGGACGGTG
The DNA here is from genome assembly GCA_012517325.1 of Myxococcales bacterium. Lineage (NCBI taxonomy): Bacteria > Pseudomonadati > Myxococcota > Myxococcia > Myxococcales > Myxococcales bacterium. The sequence continues at coordinate 30,550 of JAAYVF010000027.1, forward strand.
CCGGCCGGCGTCGGCGACATCATCGGGTATTACGTCCCGATCCTGTTGTTCGAGCCGCGCAGCGCCGACGACGGCGTGCTCGATCTCCTGGCGACCGTGGGCGCCGAGGAAAAAACCGTCGTGCAGGACGAGTGCAACCTCACGACGGACTTTGCCGACAGCGTCTTGAACGACGACGGTTCCTTTTCGTTCGGCCCGCAAGACTTTGCGTTGCGCATCGAGGGCGTGAGCGCCGGTCTGCACCAGGCCTACGGTTCGGGCACTTTTCTCGCGGACGGTTCCGGCTTCGATAACGGAGTACTCGGCGGGCTGTTGGACGCGCGGGAATTGCTGGATTTCCTGCTCTACGGGCTCGACGAAATCTGCCTGGTGACGGCGATCTTCGGCGCGCCGTGCGTAGCCTGTCCGGCGGACGGCGAAGTATATTGCGTGGAAATCAAGGCCGAAGGTTTTTCGGCGGCGACGGTTTCCGGCTTGTCCTTGACCGAAATCGGGTCGGACGATCTCGGTCCGGAATGCGACGATGACGACGACACCGCCGCCGCCGACTCGGTATCGGCAAACGAAAGCACCTTGTTTTAGCAGGGTGTGGAAAAACACCCGGCGTGCGATCCAGGGATGGATCGCCATTTTCGGTAACTTCCGAAGTTGCCGAAAATGAAGCGAAATAAAAACCACGCTTTTTATTGAGCGTAGTTGAAAAAGGCCAGGACGACCTTTTTCAACAGCCTGTTAGAGAGGAAAAAAAGGAGTTCACGACCATGGAAAGACATTCTCTTTTGTGGCTGCTGCTCCTGATTTTACTGACCGGGTTTTTCTTCCCCGCCTGCGGCAACGATGATGACGATGACAACGATTCCGGCGGCGACGACGACAACGGCACGGATGACGATGACGACAACAACGACGACAACAACGATGATGATAATAACGACGACGACGACAACGATGACGACAATGACGATTCGGCCGCCGGCGGCGATTTCACGGCGACGGTGACCGCAAACCCGATTTGCGGCATCTCCTGCATCGTCACCTGGACCACCTCCGAAGCGGCTTCCTCCTGGGTGGAATTCGGCCCGGCGGACGGCGATTACGCGCTGCTCATTGGCACGGATGATTTGACGACCGATCACCGCGTCGTGGTGGTGGGCATGCACGCCTCCACCGATTACAAACTGCTGGCGGTTTCGGAAACCGCGTCGAAAACGAGGCTGGAATCGCAAGAGTTGTCATTCTCGGCCGCCTCGCTGCCTTATGTCTGGCTGGCCGGCGATCTGGATGTGTACGAGGAAGGCCGGACGAACGACGGCTGGACGCTCACGAATCTCTCGGTCCAGACCATGGAAGGCCAGTTGGCCGTCGCCATGTACGATATGGAGGGCGAGCCGGTCTGGTATTACGTGCCGGCGAACTTCGGCGCCCGCATCGACCTGGTGGCGAGCTGGGTGGACGACCAATACGTGCTGGTCGGCCCGTCGGTGCAGTCCGGCAAGCGCCCCTTCGAGATCGACCTGGAAGGCAACAAGGTCTGGGAAGGCCCGGTCGAAACCGGCAGCGGCATGACCGATGACGGCGCCATGCACCACGTGCTGCACAAACTGACCAACGGCGATTACATTACGACCTACAACGATGTGCGGTCGAACGTCGCCGGCGACGATATCGTCGAATTCGACGCCGACCTCACTACGACCTGGAGTTGGAGCTTCTGGGATCACCTGACGCCCAAAGCGCAAGCGATCGGCCGGGACTGGACCCACGTCAACACCGTGCTGGTCGATTTCGCTGACGACATTGTGTACGTCAATTCGTTCGCGTTGAGCCAGTTTTTCAAGATCGACCGGACCAGCGGCGAGATCCTCTGGACCTTCGGCGAGGGCGGCGACTTCACGGCCGACCCCGACGCCACCTATCCCTGGTACGGCGGCGGCCACGGGATCGACGCGCTCGGGGACAACCAGTTCCTGTTCTATGACAACGGCCTGGTCGGCCGCAATTTCTCGCGCGCGATCATCTACCAGTTGGACGAGAACACCATGGAGTCGAGCATCATCTGGGAATACAAAGGCGCCGGCTCGGACGCCTGGTACAACATGTCGCTGGGCGACGCCGACCGGCTGGACAACGGCAATATCCTGATCGTCGCCGGCAACGGCACGCAAAACCAGTCGGGAAGTCGGTTCATCGAGGTCACACCGGACGGCGAAAAGGTGTGGCAGATGTGGCTCTACAGCAACAACCAGACGAAAGTCAGTTCCTATCAGGCGGATCGCATCCCGGCTCTGGCCGAGGCGTTGGACCGCTAAGCGTTTTCTCGGTTTATTCCTCCACTTTCGGGCCACCCGCTTCGGCGGGTGGCCCACTCGTTTCAGCCGGTGTGACGATCATCGGTTATCTCGGCAGGGGAAAAAAGTCTTGTTGGAAAACGCCATGCATATATAATACTTTTAATTTGGAATCCATTTGTATCCATTTGATAATTAATCTTAATAAATAGACAATTTGGCGAGAATAAAAACTTTGACTTCCGACATCAATGGGAATACCAAATAGAATGCTCGTCGAAATAATGTTCATTTAACGGGTTATAAGTAGAAAAAAGGGGAGGATTTTTCATGAAAAGCACGGGTTTCTGGTTGCTGTTGGCGTTGACGGTGTTTTCGGCGTTCCTGCTCGTCGCGGCCTGCGGCGACGACGATGACGACGACAACGATACCTCTGATGATGACACGGCCGACGACGATGTGGCCGACGATGATGCAGCCGACGATGATGCGGCGGACGACGACGCGGCGGATGACGATTCCGGCGACGACGATGATGACGACAACGACGTCGTCGAACTTTTCTCCGAGGATTTTGAAAGCTACACGGCCGGCGATCCGCTGGGGACGCCGTGGGTGGTGACCCTGACCGGCGAAAGCTATTCGACCATTTTCGAGGCGGTTGATACCAGCTACGGCAACTGCCTGGAAAACGTCGGCAGCATCCTGGCCGGCGAGAGCGCCAAGGCGGTTCTGGGCTACACCGGCGCGGCGGACGATCTGGCCGTGACATTCGATTACTGGGTCGACACCGATGCCTACGGCCGTTTCTGGCTCTCGAACGACGGCGGCACCACCGTGGGAGCCGGCGTGGCCACCATCCCCGGCGGGGCGTTGTACGCCAATACCGCGGGCGGCTTCGGCCAGGCTTGCGGTTCCGTGATTTCCGAGGAATGGAACACGATTTCGATTCTCGTGAACTATGCCGCCGGTACGTATGACGTCGAGATCAACGGCAATATCGAATGCGAGGACGTGGACGCCGGCCTCGGCGCCGATGTCACCTACAACGCCATCGTCCTGGACGACAGCATCTTGGTTTCCGAAGGCGGCTACTACTACTTCGACAACATTCTCGGCAAAACCCAATAATTCGGCGATTTTAAAAACAACCGGCCGCAGGGAAGGCCCCGCGGCCGAGTTTTTTAATTCCGCGAGCCGTTACATCACCAGGCGGATGTCCCGCTTCAGGCGCTCCTTGCCCAGGATGCCGATGATGCCGTCGTCGTAGTTGGAGGCGGCGATCTTCTTCGCGTCCTCCTCGACGTGGATCATCGAGGTTTCGATGCCGTAGGAATTGAGGATTTTTTTGATCTGCCCGTAGTTTTCCTCGAGCGATTCCTTGACCGACAGGAACCCGCGCTCGGCCGCCTTGGCCCGCTGCCAGAAGGCCACCGGGTTCATTTCGAAGAACTGCACGTCGTTGATGTCGGGCTCGATCAGCACGATGTCGCCCAGGAAGTTCGGATCCTGCGCGAAGGCGCGCAGCGATTGGTGCAAACGGTGGTGCAGCAGCATCCGGAAGACCTGGTTGATCACCGCCAGCATGCCGCCCGCCGCGAGGTGCGGCTTGTCGGTGACGTACTGGTCGATCTCCTTGTACCACTGCACGACGAGCCGGTTTTCGAGCGGCCGGAACGGGTTGTAGCAGATGATCAGGCTCGCCCCGTGCTCGACGGCCACGTCGATGTTGGCCGTTTCGGCGACCGCGCCGTCGACGTAATCGACGCCCTTGATCCGGGCCGGTTTGTAGAAGCCGGGCAGCGCCGACGAGGCCTGGATCGCCTCGCTGATCGACAGTTCGTTGTTTTCGTCGTGGCCGAAGACGACGCGCTCGCCGGTGTCCAAGCGCGTCGCGGTGATGTACAGCTCTTTCTTCTGGCGGTGGTAGAGGTCGGCGAAGTCGTTTTTGAAGTGCGCCGCCTCGAGGTTGTGGCGAATGTATTTTTCGAGGCGGTTGTTGTCGAAGATGCCCGAGGGGATGTAGTCGAAGAATTTCGGCAACGCCCGGCTGGCCGAAGCGATGCGCACCAAAATCTTGATGACCGCGTCGAGGTTCTTGTAGCTGGGCGAGGTGACGAAATCGCCGAGGGTGGCCAGGAAGCGCTTGTCGGGCGACAGCAACAGGCTGAGGAAGTTGATTCCGAAACGCGGCAGCGACGTGCCCAATTCGAAGGCCAGTTGCAGCGGTTTCTGGACGAATTCCATGACGTTGGGGTTGTAGAAATCGAGCGGCTTGAGCTGCGACAGGCGGTCGGATTTGCCGTCGAGGCTTTTAAGAATTTCTTCCGGCGTCAGGCCGATGGACAGCGGGCAGGCGATGATGGCGCCCGCCGACAGGCCGACGTAGGTGTCGAAATCGGTCACGTCGCGGTTGATCATCAGGTCGGACAACGCCTTGAGGCCGCCGATTTTGTAGGTGCCGCCGCTGACCGCGCCGCCGGCCAGGACCAAGGCGATCTTCGCGTTTTTCTTGCGGATATTCAGGTCGCTCTTTTGTACGATCGTGATGCCCACTGGAGCCTCCCGGTTGATCGCCCGAACCTTCCGCTGGCAATTAGGCAATCGCGGTCCGCACTTGAACCGCGTCAAGATATTGTGCGGAGTGTAGCGAGATGCCACAATCCGTGTCAACTTCAAAATAACGCGATCGACGTTTTCGCCGGCCGACAACCTCTCTGAATATCGGTTCAAACCGGGCAAACCTCAAATTGTTTGTTTCTTGAACCTTTTGCGAAGCGGAAAATTCTTTTCCGGGACCCGGTTTCAACGCAAAAAAACCGTGCCGAACGCTTCATTTTTCGACACTTTTTCATTCGAACGGCGGTGGGGGATTGACGCCGCGCGGACCGGGGGAGTATACAAATTCGACAACCTTTTTCCTTTTTGTAGTGTACCAAAACATCATTCGCAGGGGTGCAACATCATGGACCAGGAAAATAATCTTGCCCAAATGTGGAAGAATCGTGTCGCCAAGTACGGCGACAAGGTTTATCTGCGCGCCAAACGCGACGGCGCGTGGAAATCCTATACCTTCCGCGACGTCGACCGCATGGTCACCGATATCGCGCTGGGCATGTTGTCGCTGGGGTTCAAACGGGGCGACCGCATCTCGCTGCTGTCGGAAAACCGGCCGTACTGGACGATGTTCGACCTGGCCACCCAGAGCCTCGGCGGCATCCTGGCCACGATCTACGCCACCAACACCCCCGAGCAGTGCGCCTATATCGTCAACAACTCCGAGTCGCGCTTCGTGGCGCTGTCGAACAACAACCAGCTCAACAAGCTGTTCGACAAGAAGGTCAGCATCCCGCTCGTCGAAAAGATCATCATCTTCGATCCGATCGACGGCATCACCGACAAGGACCCCCGCGTCCTGACCGTCAACAAGCTGATGGAACTGGGCCGTTCCTATCCGCATCCCGAGGAACTCGACAAGCTGATCGCCGCGTCCACCTTCGACGACGTGGCGACGCTGATCTACACCTCGGGCACCACCGGCGATCCCAAGGGCGTCATGCTGACCCACGGCAATTTCTACTCGAACGTCCAGGGCGCCGCGGAAGTCATGCCCGTCTCGCCCGAAGAATCGTTCCTCAGCTTCCTGCCGTTGTCGCACAGCCTCGAACGGATGGCCGGCCACTTCACGCCGATGTACATCGGCGCGACCGTCAGCTTCGCCGAGTCGATCGACGCCATCCGCCAGAACCTGCAGGAGATCAAACCCTCGGCGATGGTCAGCGTGCCGCGCATCTACGAAAAGTTCCACGCGGCGATCCTTGACAATGTTTCGAAAAGCGCGCCCCTCAAGCAGAAGCTCTTTCATTGGGCGCTGGGCGTCGGCCGCGCCGCCGGCAAGTACATCCTGGCCAACAAAACGGTGCCGCCGCTGCTCGCCCTGCAGCACACCCTCGCCGACAAGCTGGTCTTCGCGAAAATCAAGGCCAACCTCGGCGGCAACCTGCGCTTCGCCATCAGCGGCGGCGCGCCCCTGTCGCCCGAGTTGTTCGAATTCTTCTTCGCCATGGGCGTGACGATCTACGAGGGCTACGGCCTGACCGAAACCACGCCGGTCGTCACCTGCGCCTCGCCAGGCAACATCCGCACCGGCACGGTCGGCAGGGTGCTGCCGGGCGTGACGGTGAAGATCGCCGCGGACGGCGAAATTTTGGTGAAGGGCCCGAACGTGATGAAGGGCTACTACAAGATGCCCGAGGCGACCGCCGAGGCCATCGTCGACGGCTGGTTCCACACCGGCGACATCGGCGAACTCGACGCCGACAGCTTCCTGAAGATCACCGACCGCAAGAAGGACATCATCGTCACCGCTGGCGGCAAGAACGTGGCGCCGCAAAACATCGAAAACATGCTCAAGATGGAGCGGTTCATCGAGCAGGTGAACATCATCGGCGACCGGCGCCGCTACCTGACGGCGATCATCGTGCCGGATTTCGCCGAACTGGAAAAATGGGCTCGGGAGAAGGGCCTGCAGTACGCCGGCCGGAAGGAACTGGTCAAGCTTCCCGAGGTCCACAAGCTGATCGAGGACGCCATCAAGAAAAACAACTCGGAACTGGCCAAGTACGAAACCATCAAGAAGTTCCACCTGACCGACATTCAGTTCTCGCAGGAAAACGACATGCTGACCCCGACCCTCAAGGTCAAACGCAAGAAGGTCAACGCCTACTACGCCAAGGAAATCGAGGCGATGTACGAGGAATAGAAAAACCGCGACGGTTCCGGGGCGCCCCTCATCGGGCGCCCTCGGTTTTTAAATCCGCATTCGCACCGGAATCCACACCTGTATCACCGACCGCATGACCACTGTAGGAGCGGCTTAGCAGCCGCGATACAAACCCTACGCCGTCTTTTCGTGCGAAAGCCGGAATCCACACCGACGTCCACCAACCTGTCATGCCGAACTTGTTTCGGCATCTCAAAGCCCGACCCAGAAAAAAACCTACGCCGTCTTTCCGTGCGCCAGCCGGAATCCACACCGGGAGCGCCAGCGACCTGACTGGTGTAGGAGCGACTTCCCAGTCGCGATAAAAACCCGCGCCGTCTTTCCGTGCGCCAGCCGGAAACCACACCGCTTCCGTTTTGAAAATTCTCTGATTTACTAGCCTTGACTTTGACAAAGTAAAGTAGTGTTATTTGTCCATGTGCTGGGGAATAATCGAAAAGACATTTGTGAGGATTCCGAGGGTAGTCGAAGGATGGAGTTAAATAATGCTCCGGAAATTCCAATTTTTATATACTGCCCCCGGAAATCCACGGGACCAAAACCGAAAAATGAAGGTAGATAAGTATTGTGTCCCCGGAATTCCCCGGAATTCCCCCGGAATTCCAATTGTGTCCCCGGAATTCCCAAGGTGGAAAAGTCGATAATAGGTTGACCATGTTTTCGGAAAATGGAGAAATCATCTGGGATATCGATTTAACTCCAGGAGTCGATGAAGAGTGGGCGTTTATGATTCTTAATATCGAGGGAAGCCGTTTGTACTTATTGGGATCAAATAATCATATAGATAGCCATACCTACCTTTTGCCGGTTAACGAAAACGGCGATATCGGAGAGAGCTGGGATTTGGGTAGAGAAATATATACGTATGCCTCCGCAAATGATGGTGAAGAATTGATTTTCTATATAAAAAACGATGAAGGGCAATTGCTAAAAAAATATCGCTCGGATGGAGAATTAGTATTTCAAGTGGAAAGACCCATGAAAAGAGATTGGTTGGAGTGTAAACAAATTTATATTGATGAAATGAATGATATCTATCTATTTGCCTCTGAGGGAGGCGATTATGTTAGTCATATCTATGTAACAAAGTATAGTGAATTCGGCGATTATAAATGGTCGCACATCATTGCAGGCCGGGATTACGAAGTTATTGAATTTGTCGAGGCGCAATATCGCGGTTCCGGAGAGTTCTACGTCAGCGGAGTTTTAGATCCACATGGTTGGAGTGAAGGTACCAAGACCGTATTATTGGGAATGGACAGCGATGGGAATAGACAGTGGATTCACTATTATCACCCCGAAAATGCCGAGTCGATAAAACCCCTGGCGACCACGCTCGATGAAAACGGCGATTTATTTGTCGCCGGAACCTACAGTATCGAAGAAGAAGAGATTGACAACGTCGGCGGCTGCGGCTGCTGATTCGATTTCCTGCCGACATTTTCACATTCAAAATCCGCTTTGCATGGCCATCGATCCGGACGGATCGAAGACCATGGCACCCCGAAATGAAAGAATCGCCGACGATTTCACATTCCCACATCCGCCTTACATGGCCATCGATCCGGACGGATCGAGGACCATGGCACCCCGAAAAGGATTGCACCCTTCGAGACGGCAAAAGGCCTCCTCAGGTTTTTCGTCCTTCCCGGCGAAAGCGATCGAAAAGCCGCTTGTGTTTCGGGCGCTCGTCACTACAATGACCCGGTTCTTTTACCGGTGAAGCAACGGCCTTCTTCTTACATTGACGGCGCGATTCCATGTCGAAACTGGTCAACGAAAGCCTGCCGAAAACCATCGCCAAGATGGCCGTGCCGATGCTGGCCGGGACGTTCGCCCTCAACACCTACCAGCTCACCAACGCCTGGTTCGTCTCCCGGCTCGGCACCGAATCGCTGGCCGCGATTTCCTTCGCCTACCCGGTCATCATGTTCATCCTGTTTCTGGCCCGCGGGCTGAGCAGCGGCGCGATGACGCTGGTGGCGCACGCTCTCGGGCGCCAGGACCAGCACGAGGCCGCGACGCTGACGACGCACGCCCTCGGCCTGACCCTGTTGTTCGCCGCGCTCGTCACCCTGGTCGGCCTGCTGACCGTGCGGCCGGTGTTCGCCCGGCTCGGGGCCGCCGGCGAGGTGTTGGAAATGACCGCGCGCTATATGCGGATCTGGTATCTGGGCGCGCCGATCATGCTGCTGCAGGTAGTCGCCGCGGACGTCATCATCAGCACCGGCAACACCAAGATCATCAGCCTGCTCATGGTCGGCAGCACGGGGCTGAACATCTTCTTCGATCTCGGGCTCATCTTTGGCCGGTTCGGCCTGCCGCGGATGGGAATCGCCGGCGCGGCGCTGGCCACCATCCTCGCCCAGAGCGCGATCCTGGCAGCCGCCTGTTTCATCCTGGCGCGCCGGTTGGGGCTGATCGAACTGCGCCTTCCGGCGTGGCGCGAGCTGATGCGGTCGTGGGGGCGGATCCTCAAATTCGGCGTTCCCGGCGCGCTGGGCCTGGTGCTGACGCCGATTTCCTCGGCGGTCATCACGCGGCTGGTCGCCGGCTACGGCACCGCGGCGGTCGCGGCGTTGGGCGTGGCCGGCCGGATCGAGATGTTCGCCTTCATGATCCCGATGACCGTCGGCATGTCGCTGATTCCGCTGGCGGCGCAGAACTACGGCGCGGGCCGGCTCGACCGCATCCGGGCGGCGCGAAAAGGGACGATGTTGTTCGCGGCCGGCTACGGGGTCTTCATCGGCCTGACGTTCATTTTTTTCGCGGACTCCATGGCGCGGATCTTTTCCGCCGAGGCGGCCGTCGTCGACGTGCTCAAGTCCTATATCTACATCACCTGCATGGGCTATGGGATGCTGGAGGTCAACCGTTACGCGGGGTTCGTCATGACCGGCGCGCAGGAACCTTTGAAAGCCTCACTGCTCAACATCATCCGCGTGCTCGTGCTGCTGATTCCGCTGTCGCTGCTGGGGAGCGCGCTGTTCCATTTGCGCGGCATCTTTTTCGGCCGGCTGGTCACCGATTTGACCGCCGGGACGATCGGCATCTGGTGGTCGGGACGGGTTTTGTCGGCGAAGGCGGCGCGGCGCGGCGAAGCGTGAGTGCGGTTACTGCTGGATCGTCTGCAATATCTGGTTGGCGGTGGCGTCCTCGGTTTGCTGCACGTCGCCGAGGCTCTTTTGGAGCAGCGCCGCGTAATTGCCGGGCAGGTTGCTCATCACCATCTTGCCGTTGAGGAAGCGCAGGTTGTGCGCCAGTTCCCACATCACCTCGCGCGGTTGCGCGGTGCCCAGCGACGCGCCCAGGGTCAGGAAGTCGTCGCCACGGATCTTGAGCTTGCGCTGGCCGCGGTAGGCGATGATCACCTCGTCGATGTCGCTGCCCTGCAACTCGTGCGCGTATTCGAGGAAGGTCCGCACCAACCCCTGCGCGCCGCTGCGCGGATCCAGACCCCGCACGTCGAAGACGATGGTGTCCAGGTCGACGTAGCTGTCGAAATAGGCCGTGGCGCGAACGCCCAGGTTGCGGTCATCGCGGCCGATGACGCGGTTCAGCGGGCGCTGCAACAACCCGTAATTCAAAGCGAAAATGCCGATCATGCCCAGGACGGCCAAAATGATCAGGATGGTGAAGGAGCGTTGCAGGCCTTTGGAGCTCAGGTGAAAATTCAGGTTGCGCTTGAAGATCAACACGAAGACAAACCCTTCCCGGTAAAGGCTTCCGTGCCCCACGCAAAACCGGCCCTGTTACCAGGAATCCCCCTTCCCGATGGCTCAACACTAGCACCGGTCAAGGAAAAATACAAGCAACCGGCAAGCCAGGCATTGAAACGGCAAAGCAGCGCTCAGGCGGGATTCAGCGAATCTTTCCTTCGCGACGCAGGCGGAAGAAGTGCCGCCAGCCCAGAATGAGCACCCAGCGGCGTTCGCGGGGGGTCAGTTCGAGTTTGACGCCGTAGGTGCGTTCGACCTTGGCCAGCAGGATATCCACCCAGTTGTCGGTGAGCAGGATGCTTTTGGGCCAGCGCGCCTTGGCCCGGCGGCGGCTGCGGCGGATCAGCGCGGCGGTTTCCCGCAATTGGGCGGCGTGCAACGAAGCCGGGCGGCGCAGGTAATAGGTTTCCGGGTCGTCCTCGGGCAGGCGCGGCCGGAACAGTTCGGGCTCGAAGGCGCGGTATTGTTCCAGCAAGTGCGCCCAGATCGCGCGGTAGAACGGTTCGGCGGCGCGATAAAGCGCCTCGACCTTTTCGTCGGTTTTTTCGAGGCGCACCTCGCCCTCGTACGACAGGGCCAGGGCGCGCCGGATCAGCTCGGGCAGCGTGAAAACGGCGCCCACCTTGTTCAGCGCGTGCGGGGTCAGGGTCTCCATGGCCTGGTAACAGGCGCCGAGCACCTCGTCGCGCTCGAAAGTATCCCGCCACCAGATGACGGCCAGGCGTTTGCTGAACCGGCCCAGGTGGTAAAAATCCTTGGCATCGGGCGCGACGTGCTTTTTCAGGTCGGCGAGGCTGATGACGCAGTACTTGCAGGTCGATTTACCGCCCGCCGGCCGCTCCAGTTCGAGGTAATAGATGTTGGGCGGCAGGAACGACGCCAGCCAACGGTCGCGCCGGCGGCGGTAAAAACGGCGGTAGTCGTCGCAAATCAGGTAGAAGTCGAAAAAGCTGGTATCGGTGGCGAGCTGGTCGTCGAGTTTCGAGCCGTAAAACACGACGGCCGCGAGCGACTCGCCGAAGACGCGGCGGAAGTGATCGACGAAGGGCGCGACGGCGGGCGACGGCGCGACGCAATAGGTTTCGCGCAGCAGTTCCAGCGGATTGAGGGGCATGCGGCGTTATCTCCCCGCGGCCTCAGGCCAGGCGGTCGATTCCCCGTGTTCGAGCCGCGCGATCCGCGCTTCGAGCACGAACTGGTAGGCGAACAGTTCCGGCCAGAAGCGGGCGAGACGATGATAGGCGCGGTCCAGAAAACGGACCAGCGGGTTTTCGGCGTGCGACTGAAAGATGATCTCGAACGGCAGCGTGGTCACGGCGACGCGGACGATTTCGAACCCGGCCTGGCGCAGCAGCCGCGTGAAGGTGGCGCGGGTGAACAGGCGCACGTGGGTGTCGTCGAGGATGCCGCGCGCGTCGTACTCGAAGCGCCCGAGCAGCAGCGACAGGCGGTAGAACCAGATGGCGATATTGCCGGTCGAGATGATCATCCGGCCCTCGGGTTTCAGGTGCCGCCGGGCCAGGGCGAGGACGGCCTCGCGGTTTTTCAGGTGTTCGATGACGTCGGCCAGAATCACCACGTCGAATTCGCGGCCGTAGGGCAGGCGAAGCGCGGGGTCGTCGAGATCGGCCTGCCGGTATTGGTCGTAGGGCAGGCGCACCCGCTCCGGCGGCAGTTGATCGACGCCCGCCACGTGGCATCCCGCCTTGACGAGCCGATCGGCCAGCAAGCCCTGGCTGCATCCCAGGTCCAGCACCCGGCTGCCGGCCGGCACCGCCGCCAGGATCTGCTGGTGCGAACCGAACGGCGACCGCTTGTAGGTGTAACGCTCGCCGAAATCGACCAGCCAGCGGCCGTGCCGCAGCAGGTGAAGCTGGTGCAGGCGGTAGTGCAGCGCCGGCGAGAACAGGCGCCAGGCCTCGCGATCGCCGAGCGCGGGCCGGTCGACCCGCGCGCCGGGCAGGGGAACCTCGGTCGCCGACAGATCCAGGGCGCGGCCCTGAATCAACAGTTGGGCGTCGAACGCCTCGTTTTCGGTGTTGAGCAGGAAGGGAATGGCGCGTAGCGCGGCGGTCGAATAATACCGCCACCCGGACCGCAATTCGCGCCAGGAGCGGTGCAGAATCCAGTTCGTCAGGCGGATCGCCCGGCGTTCGGCGGCGGACGGCGGCGGCGTATCGCTCGCCAGGCCGACCGCGATGGCGGCGCCGTCGAAAACGGCGGCTTCCAGCAGGGGTTGCAGCGCCTCCGGGGTGAATTCCGCGCCGCGGCCGACGAAAATCACGCCGTCGAAGCCCTGTTCGACCGCGTACTGCAAACCGATCTTGCAGTTGGCGTAATAGCCGTATTCGCGCACGTGCCGCAACACGCGCGCCTTTTCCCAACCGGCGGCCGGCTCGCCGGCCGGCCGCGCCGCCTGGGCCGGCGTGAAAAAGCCGTAGGCCGCCGCCAACAACTCCTTCGCCGCGGGCGGCAGGCGCTCGGTCCAGGCCAGCAGCGCGGCGGGATCGGGGCAGGCGGCGAAGAACAACGCCAGCCGCGGCCAGGCCTCGCCCGACTCGCGCCGCCGGGCTGTTAATCGTTCCCAGGGCGAAATTTGAGGTTCGATGCTTTGAACTCCTTTGCCGGTGTCACTACTCTAAATACAACAACCGCCGGTCGCCCACAACGTGCGGCGCGAGCGCAAAATGGTCCGCTGCCCCACTTGATCCGCCGGGGGGCGGGCGCTTAGGATACGGCGACGGAAAGGAGCGGAACATTGCATCCGATTTTATTCGAACTGTTCGGCCACGAGGTGCGGACCTACAGCATGGCGATGGCGCTGGGCTTCGTCGTGTCGATCATCCTGTTGCGCCGCCGCGCCCCGTACGAGCAGATCGACGTGAATATGGCGCTGAACATCGTGATCCTGTGCATCGTCGGGACGATCGTCGGCGGGCGGTTGATGTTCGTCATCAATACCTGGGGCGAGCGCTTCGCCACCGAGGGAAAATCGTCGTGGGAAGTGTTTCTGGAAGCCTTCAAGGTCTGGGAAGGCGGCCTGGTGTTCTACGGCGGTTTTCTGGGCAGCATTTTGCTGGTCTGGCTGTACGTCAAAATCAAGGGAGGCGATTTCGCGGCAATCGGCGATTTTCTGGCGCCCTACGTCGGCCTCGGCCTGGCGATCCACCGGCCGTTCGGCTGCTTTATGAACGGCTGCTGCTACGGCGCGCCGACCGACCTGCCCATCGGCGTACACTTCCCGCTCGACGCCTCGGCCACCAAGACCTGGGGCATCGACCAGGCACTGCACCCGACGCAGATCTACATGGGCTTCAACGGCCTGATCCTGTTTCTGCTGCTGCGCTGGTACCGCGAACGCAAACGCAGCCACGGCGAGGTCTTCGGCCTGCTGCTGATGGTTTACGCCTTCAACCGTTTTCTGATCGAAATCGTGCGCGGCGATAAAATCCGCGGTCACGTGCCGCTGTTCGACCTGTTGTACTTCGTGCTCTTCGCCGCCGGCCTGGCGCTTTGGCTCTACGCGCGCGGCCGCGAAAGCCGCCCGCGGCCGGTCGAGTACCTCGGCCTGGCGCTGGCGGGGATCGCCGGCTTCATGGGTTTGTTCGGCACCGAGAGCGGCAGCCTGAACGAAACCGTCATCGAATCGCCGTTCTCGACCAGCCAATTCATCGGCTTCTTCGTGGCGGCGGCCGGCGCGGCGATGTTCTACTGGTCGCGGAAATTCGGGCCGAAAGTACAACCGGAATATGGCCGTTTGTTGCCGCCCGGCGCGCTGTCGGGCGAGGCCCCGACCGAGGAAACGGCAGGATAATCGAAGGGTTTGATTCGGCCGCGTTCGCGGCCGTGATCCGGGCGGATAGCTCAGCTGGTTAGAGCATCGGTCTTACACACCGGAGGTCGCAGGTTCGATCCCTGTTCCGCCCAACAGCTTGCCAAGGCCATTTTGTCCAAATCCAATTCCATTCGGCTCCTGAATGGTTCCAGGAATTTAAAAATTGAAAAAAGGGCGTTAATTTTATTTTTAACAAGAATTTTTTATTTCCCTCTATTTTTTCTTTTACCTTGCTTATTCATGGGAAAATGCGATAAAATTTAGTGGGGAAAACTATAAAATAATCGGGGGCAGGCCTTGAAAAACATTTCGTGTCTTCTTTTGTGTCTTTTCAGTTTTGTTTTTCTGGCTCAAAGCGGCGAAGCTCGGGAAGTCATTCCGACTACTGTAGTTTTGGAGCCGAATATCCATCATCAATCGGGTATCACTTGGCCGCAGCCCGGCGTGATACCCGGAATGAGCCAACAGTTTTCACCTGATCTCTTTACCCTGGCGGAGCCGGATTGGTCCGCCGAATCCCACCAATCCAATTCCTTGTTTGGTTTTTCCGCCGCCGGGGCCGGCGACGTCAACGGCGACGGTTATGCCGACATCATTGTCGGCGCTTACAGTTACGACAACGACATTTCCAACGAAGGCATGGTTTTCGTTTATTACGGTTCGCCGTCCGGTCCTTCCGCCGCGCCCAATTGGCTGATGGATTCCAATCAGATCAACGCCCGCTACGGTTACAGCGTGGCTTCGGCGGGGGATGTCGACGGCGACGGTTATGACGACATCATCATCGGGGCACCGCGCTATTTGAACACGGAGCTGAAAGAAGGCCGCGCCTATGTCTACCTCGGTTCCGGCGCCGGACCTTCCTTGATCGCCGATTGGATCGTGGATTCCGACCAGAAGTCGGCATCGCTGGGCGCCAGTGTCGCCTCGGCAGGCGACGTCAATGGCGACGGCTTTGCCGATGTCATCGTCGGCGCTCCGAACTACGATTACAATGAAGTTCTCAATACCGGCGCGGCGTTTGTCTATTACGGTTCGGCCGCCGGTTTGTCGGCGACGGCGGATGTTTTCATTCCGGGCGACCAGAAGCTGGCCTACTTCGGCACGGTGGTGGCCTCGGCCGGCGATGTCAACGGGGATGGATACGACGATGTCTTGATTTCCTCGCCCCGCTACGACGCGATTTACACCAATATCGGCGCTGTTTTTCTGTTTTACGGTTCGGCAAGCGGACTCTCCACCACGCCGGACTGGGGGGATTACGGTTTTTCGAGCATGTCCTTGTTCGGCGCCGGCGCCGCCTCAGCCGGCGATGTCGATGGGGATGGTTATTCCGATATCGTCATCGGTTCGCCCGGTTACAGCTTGAACACCGGCATTGCCTATTGGTATTCGGGCGCGCCGTCCGGTCCGGGACTCACACCCGACGTGTCGTTTTATCTGGGAACGGCAAATTCACTTTTCGGATCAGGGGTCTCTACCGCCGGCGACTTCAACGGGGACGGATACGAAGACGTTTTGATCGGCGCCCGTTCTTACGATAACGGCTCCACCGACGAAGGGGGCGCCTTCATCTCCTTCGGCTCGGCTGCCGGCCCTTCCGCTTCCTTCGATTGGGAGGCCGAATCCGATCAAGCCGGCGCTTTGTTCGGTACCAGCGTGTCCGACGCTGGCGATGTGAACGGCGACAATTGCGACGATATCGTCATCGGCGCTCCTTCCTATGATAACGATCAGATCGATGAAGGCCGGGCATTTGTTTTCTACGGCAACTGCCTCGATGACGATGATGATGACGATAACGACGACAACGACGATAACGACGACAACGACGACAACGACGATAACGACGATAACGACGACAACGACGACAACGATGATAACGATGATAACGACACGGCCGACGACGATGATGACACTGCTGACGACGATGACGATGATAACGACGACAACGATGATAACGATGACAATGACGACAATGATGACAACGACACGGCCGATGATGACGACAATGACGACAACGATGACAACGACGACAACGATGACAACGACGACAACGATGACAACGATGACAACGATGACAACGACACGGCCGACGACGATAACGACGACACTTCGCCGGCCGATGACGACAACGATGATGCCTCACCGACCGATGACGATGACAATGACTCGTCTTCCGGTGATGATGACCTGAACATCAGCCCGGAACCGGATCATTCCGAGGAAAGCGGCTGGACGCACGGCGGCGGCGGTTGTTCGATCGCCGGACCGGGCAATGATGACGACACGGCGCTGTGGCTGCTGGCGCCGATTGGACTGGCCCTTGGCCTGCGGAAACGCTTTTTTTTTCGCCTTCCGCTGAAGACGGCGGCGACGGTTTTCCTGGCGCTCTTCGCTCTTAATCTGGGCGCTTCGCCGGCGCGGGCCGATAAACCGGGGATGAACGTCCAGCTCTGGCGGCTCAATCCCGACGGTTCCGGTTTCGGTTCCGTTTGGGGGTCGCCGTCGTTGCGCTTTCTCGGTTTCGGCGGCGGAATCTACGCCGACTATGTCAACAATCCGTTGGTCTATGAAATGGAAAACGGTGACGTTCACAGTCTGGTTCGACAACGAACCGACTTCAGCTACTACGGCGCTTTCGGACCGCTGCCGATGGTGAACGTCATGGTGAACGGTCCTTCGCTGGTCATTCAAGATCTGAACAAGAATTTAACCGATGGCGAAACCCAGGTCGGCGACGAATGGCGGTTCGGCGCCAAAGGGAGCATTCTCGATCGCGAAAAGGCGCCCGTTGGCGTGGGCGTCAAATTCGAGGTGACCTCGCCGACCGGCAGCGCTCACAGCTTCGCTTCGGACGGCGACACGATCTATCTCCCCGGCGCGATCGTCGATTGGGAAAATCGCTACGTCATTCTCGCTTACAACCTGGAAGTCATTCTGCGGCCGCAAACGCGGCTGCTCAATGAACTGCACATCAAGGACGAATTGGGACAGCGGCTCGGCGCGGCTTACAAAATCGACCGGCGCGGCGATCTGGCTTTCGTCGAACTCGACAATCGCGCGCCCTTCGACGATTTTTATTCGCAGGAATCGCTCAATCCGCTGGAACTGGTCGGCGGCGCAAAAATTACGATCTGGGACGGCCTCAGTTTCCACGCCGGCGTCGGCGCGGGCCTGAACCAGGGCGTCGGCAGTCCCGATTACCGCCTCGTCGGCGGCCTGAGCTGGTTCCGCCGCGGCATGGTTCCCAAACCGCCGGTGCTCGATCGGGACGGCGACGGCATTTTGGACGACCGCGATCAATGCCCGGAAGTCAAGGAGGATTTCGACGGCTGGCAGGACGACGATGGTTGTCCGGACGTCGATAACGACGGTGACGGCATTCCGGATTCAGCCGATTCATGTGCCAACGAAGCCGGCCCCCTGGAACTGCACGGCTGTCCCGACAAGGATACGGACGGGGACGGCATCATGGACTCGCAGGACAAATGTCCCACGACCCCCGGCGTCAAGGAATTCGACGGCTGTCCGCCGCCGGCTTACGACAAGGTGCAGGTGACCAAGGACCAGATCCAGATCAAGGAGAAGATCCAGTTCAAGGTCAACAGCGCCGTTATCCTGCCGGAAAGCTACGAACTGCTGAACCAGGTGGCGCGGGCGATCAAGGATTACAACCTCAAACTCTTGCGCATCGAGGGCCACGCCTCGTCCGAGGGCAACAAGCAGCATAATCTGCGGCTGTCGCAGCAACGCGCCGAGGCGGTGCGCGCCCGGTTGATTATCCTGGGCATCGCGCCGGATTCGCTTCAGGCGCAGGGATTCGGCGACCAGGTGCCGATCGCTTCCAACGCGACCGGCGCCGGCCGGGAGAAAAACCGCCGCGTCGAATTCAAGATCCTGGCCGCCCCGGAGAAAGTGGAATAACCGCCTGCCGCGGCGGTCACGGTTTCAACGGCAGCACGAGCGGCGGTAAGGGCTCCCGAGAAAGGGTGTGGCGCCAAGCGGAGATTCCGACAACCGCTGATCGAAAACGCGCCGCGGCCTAGACGACGCGCGGATATTCGTCCGCCAGGAAGGCCTCGCGCAGGGCGTTTTTATCCCGCGCCGCGAAGGCTTTGATGATCCAGTGATAGAGCCCGGCGGCGTTGCCGCCCAGAATATCGTGTGGCAGGCGGCGCGCGCCGGCGGCGTAATCCACGGCGAACAGGCCGAAGCGCGGCGCGAAGCTGCCCCACTCGTAGTTGTCGACCAGGGTCCAGTACGAATACAGGCGGACGTCCGCGCCGCGGCCCATGGCGCGCAGCATTTCCAGCAGCGCGTTCTTCAGCGCCTGATCGCGCGTCATCCCGTCCGCGCGCGGGACGCCGACGTTGCCCGCGCCGCGGATGCCGATGCCGTTTTCCAGGATGTGGATCGGCAGGTCCCGCGCGGCGGTGGAATACGATTCGAGAAACGCGGGCAGGGCCTTCGCGTTCGTGTTCCAGTCCCATGACTCGATGCGCAACCGCACCGGCGGCCAGAGGCCGAAGTCGAGATTGTTGGCCCAGAAGGGATCGTAAAAATCGAAGCCGACCGCGTCGACCACGCCGGGCTCGCCGCCGGCGTACACCTCGTCCATCAAGCCGGTGAGGGGCTGGCGGCGCAGTTGGCGCTCGATCAGCGATTCGAGGAGGCCGTCGAACGCCCGCTTGGCCCACTGCGGCCCGTGAATGTACGGCACGGCGCCGATCAGGCGGTCGAAATCCTTTTTTTGCCGGGCGAGGAATCCGGGCAGGTCGGCCCGGGCGACGCCGTGGCGCGGCGCAAGGAAAATGTCCTGCGCGAGGCGGTCCATGCTGTAAATCCCGGCGCACCAGGTGTTGCAGGTGACGGTCGGCCGCGCCCAGCCGCGCGCGCGATAAATCCGGTGCACGGCCCGGTAGGCCAGCACGTGGGCGAGCAGCAGGTTCTCGTAGGCCGTGAAGGCGGCGCGCAGTCCCTTGGCCGAGCCGCGCGGAAACGCGTTGAGCACGTACGCCGGCAGCGAAGCGCCGACCGGTTCGTTGATCGTGATGTAGTAGGGGATCGGCGGTTTGCCCAGTTCCTCGACCAGCACGCGGTTGATTTCGGTGACGGCGAATTCGAGGTAGGCGCCGAACAGTTCGCGCACGCGGTCGCGGTCGAGCCAGAAATCCATTCCGGCCCAGAGCGGGTGGGTGAAGTGATGCAGCGTGGGCGCCGGAAACATGCCGCGGTCGTAAGAGGCCGCCATGATCCGAGCGTACCGGCGCGCGGCGTCCGGCGCGAAGGGCGGCGGCGTCCGGCATTCCGGGTCGGCGCTCGGTTGCAGCCGGGCCCATTCGATACCGAGGCGGAACAGGCTCAGGCCGATCGCCCGGCCGCGGTCGAGATCCTCCTCGTACAATTCGAGGAAGCGCGAACTGGCGCCGGTTCGTTCTTTCTTGCCGGAGGTTTCGAAAAAGTACCAGTTGTTTTTCGGCTCGTCCGGGCCGTTGAAGCCACCCTCGGCCTGATAGCCCGAGGTGGAGGCGCCCCAGTCGAAACGGGGCGGGAATTCAAATCGTTCCAGCACCTGGTCCAGGTCCGCGCGGTCGATCCGTTTTGGGTCCATGCGATGTTCCTCGTTTGCGTGGAGCGATGAAGGCGCCGCCGGAGAAGATTATAGTTCGATCGCCGGCCCGAGGAAAACGGTCCGGCGGACTTGGTTTTGCGGCATTCGTTTCCGGTGTATGATTTCCTGCGGTGTCGCCGCGGATTCGCCAGTCAACTATCGGCACAAGAAAACAAAGGGGGCTCGGTCATGGCCCGGCTGCTGCTTTTCTTTTCGCTTTCGTTTTTGATCTTGCTCCTCGGCTGCTCGTCCGGCGACCCCGGATCAAGCCCGGGGCAGGCTCAAGATGACGACGATGATGACAATGACGACGACAACGACAACGACAACGACAACGATAACGACAACGACGATACCGCCGCGCCCGCCGATCCCTATATCCGCGATGAGCAGGGTCGCGCGATGATCCTGCACGGCTGCAATTTCGACGGCAACGCCAAGGGCGATTCGGGCCTGCCGCAGCGCACCGAGGCGGACGCAATCGAGTTGGCCGAGGTCTGGGGCTTCAATTTCGCGCGCTACCTGATTTTCTGGGCGCGGATCGAACCCACGGCCGGCGTCTACGACGAGGATTACCTGGATGCCGTCGCGGAACGGCTCGACTGGCTGGGCGACGCCGGCATCACCGTCGTGCTCGACATGCACCAGGACCTCTGGGGACCTTTCATCACCGAGGAATGGGGCGGCAGCGACGGCGCGCCGGAATGGGCGACGATCACCGACGGCTGGCCCTACATTCCTTTCAGCCAAATGCTTGGCGGTTGGGCGTTCGATTACCTGTCGCCGGCGGTGATCCGCGCCTTCGACAATTTCTGGAGCTACGACCGTCATCCCGAATTGCAGGACCATTACGCCGCCATGTGGGCGCACGTCGCCGAACGGTTCCGCGATCATCCGGCGGTACTCGGCTACGATCTGATGAACGAGGCGTGGCAGGGTTCGGGGCTTTTGCGGTACCGCGACTTCGATCAAAACGAGTATTCCGCATACAACCAGCGGCTGATCGACGCCATCCGCCAGGTCGACGCCGACCGCTGGATTTTCTATGAGCCGACCGCGTTTTTGACCAACCAGGGCGGACCGATGTACGTGCGGGTGCTCGACGATCCGCGCGACGGGCCGAACCGGCTCGCTTATTTTCCGCATCTGTACCCCTTGCCGATCGAACTCGCGGGCGGTTACCTGCCGGAAGTCGACCATACCCTCGATAGCTGGGAGCGCCATGGCGCCGCGGCGGCCGAACGGCAGAGCGCGCCGTTGTTGGCGGGCGAGTGGTCGATGCTCTCCTATTTCGACGACGACAATCATCGGCTGTGGGTGAACGAGGCCCTGCGGATGCTGGAGCGGGTGAGCGGCGGTTGGTCGTACTGGGATTGCAGTTCGTTCCAGGAGTCTGCCGACGCGACGTTCCAAGCGATGGTGGCTGCTTCGTATCCGCGCCGCGTCGCCGGAACGCCGGTTTCCTACGGTTACGATCCCGCGGCGGGCGCGCTGACGCTGGTTTTCGACGAGCGTTCGGGCGTCTCCGGACCGACCGAGATCTACCTGGCGGTCTCGCGCGATTATCCGGCGGGTTGGACGCTCGAGGTCAGCGATCCGACGGGCGCCTGGTCGTCGGATTGGGACGAGGACGCCCAGGTGCTGTCGGTCTGGACCGACCCGAACACCCCGACGCACACGATCATCGTCGCGCCCGCCGCCCGGTGAGCGCGCCGGACCTGAAAACAAGGAGCCGTTTCATGATTTTCAGCCGCTTTTTCCTGTCGCTGCTTTTGGCTCTGACGCTGCTTGCCGGCTGTTCGTCGGGCGATGACGATGATGATTCAACCGCCGCTGAGACCGACGACGATGATGACGATGATAATGACGATAACGACAACAATGATGACAACGACGACAACGACGACGACGAGGCGACTGCTTGCTGGGCCGATTTGCCGGTCGGCGAGAAGGCGATCTTCGCCCAGGGCTTCGACATGAGCGAAGGCATCGCTTTTTCGGCGGCGGGCGAGTTGTTCGTCGCCAACCGGACCGCCGTTTCGCTGGTGCAGCCCGACGGCACGTGGGCGCCGATCGTCGATTTCGTCTACCCGATCGGCATCGCCTTCGCGCCGGACGGCGATCTGTACGTTTGCGACTTCGGCGCCAGTTCGCTGCCGGCGCCCAACGACGGGGCGATTTACAAAATCGGTCCCGGCTACGCCAAGACCCTGGTCGCGACGGGGGTGGCGAATCCGAATTTCATCACCTACACGCCGCGCGGGACGTTTTTGGTATCGGACAACGAGACCGCGACGATTTATGAGCTGACCTTGGGCGGCGAGCTGACGCACTGGCTCGACGGCCTCGTCTCGCCCGACGGCATGGTTTATTCGCCGGACCGGCAAACGCTGTACGTCGCCGGCACCATCGCTCCGGGCAGCCCGCTGTTCGCGGTTTCGCTCGACGCGGCGGGACTGCCGCTCGATTTCGCCGTGCTGGCCGAACTGGACAAAGGTTCCTGGCCGGACGGCGTGGCGCTCGACGAAAACGGGATGGTGTACGTGACGGAAAACCTGTCGGGCAAAATCGTGCGGGTCGATCCCGCCACCGGCGATTTCACGGCGCTCGCCGCCGGGATGGAAGGTCCGGCTTCCATGGCCTTCGGCGCCGGGCCGGATTTCGATCCGTGCTCGCTCTACGTCACCGAACTGCGCGGCACCCATGTCTGGCGCGTCAGCGTCGGCGCGCACGCTTACCCGCTGGTGGCGGAAGAGTAGCCGTTTTACCTCGCCGCCGCCTCGTCGGCGCCGATATCCCAGCCGGCACCCTGCGGGCGCGGATCGCCGTCGAGATCGAAATGAATCGCGTCGCCGTCATACCAGGATGAGGGATCGACCCCCTGATCGATGCACGGGCTGCCGGTCTGCAAATGAACGTCATTAGCGCCGGCCAGCAACGGATCGACGGAAATATTGCCCGCCGCCGCCGCGCAGCCGGCCCACTGGCAGGCGTTGAACTCGGCCAGGTCGGTGATCGCGAACGTATCATGATACACGAAGGAAAAGCCGGGGCTGTCATCGTAAAAATCATTCGCGAAAAAACGGAGCTGATGCGCATCGTTATTCACCTCAATGAACCGCGAAGCGCCGTCCCCGGAAGCCACGAACACGTTGTCCACCAGGGTGGCGGTGTCGGCGAGCCAAAGCGACCGCGCCGGCCATTCGTTTTCGCTGAAGATCGTATTTTGCAGCAGCACGATCGGCCCGTAAGCGACGATCGCCGCATCATAGCCCGCTTCCTTCATCAACACGGAGTTGGCGATCATCACCAGTTTACCCAAACCATAGGACCCCACCGCTACGGCTTCATCGACTTTCGCGCCAGCCGACGGACTCTCGGCCCGGATCTCGTTGGCGATCAGCACGGTTTTGGCGGACGAGGTTAAACTGGAGACCGAGACGCCGATAATTGCGCCGCCAATCACCGGACCAACGGCCAAACCGGAGCGGATGACATTGCGCTTGGCGACGACCTGGTGGCTGGGAGCGTCGATCCACAGGCCGATGGATTCGGCGCCGATTATCCCGAAAGCCGGGCCGCCTTGCAGCAGGTTGTCCACCAGCAACAGAGAGGGCGCCGCGACCACCTGCACCGCCGCCGATATGGCGCCGGCCATGCCGCCGATATCCACCACCGAACCGCCCACCAGCTTATTGCAGGAAAGCACGGCGGCCTCGCTGTCCACCGTCACGGCTGCCGAGGTGGCGGTATGATTGTACGGCTGGTTGTTGGTGTCGGCGGAGCCGTGAATCTCCATTCCTTCCAGAACGATGGTTTTTCCTTTTTCGTCGTTGTTGATGACGAATTTTTGTTGAAAGGGCGGAGCCACGATCGTCCGAACCGCCTCAATGTCGCGCGTCCAATTGGCGGCACGATACCCACCGAATACGGAAACCTTTGCTAGGACCGATTCTTCATAGCGGCCGCCGGCGACAAAGACGGATTGGCCGGCGTTGTAGGCGAGGGGGATCGCGGCGGCGATGGTTTTCTTCGGCGCCTGCATCGTTCCCGGGTTGTCGTCGTTTCCCGTGTCGGCCGAGACAAAGACGCCATTCTCGTTCGTGGGCAAGGGCGCATAACCGCAGGCGGCAACATCGTCGTCGCCGCTGTCGTCGTCCGCGGCGTCATCGTCGTCATCCGCGCTATCATCGTCGGCCTCGTTGTCGTCATTCTCCTGAATCGACCCCGGAGGCGATCCGTGATCGTCGTCCACGGTGGCCTCGCTGTCGGCGGACGAGGAAGAATCGTCCGGCGTTCCGCAACCGCCGGCGAGCGATAGAAAAATGACCAGGAAAAGAAAAACGCCGGTCCCCACTGCCGCTCGCCAGCCGGTTCTCATGCAGTTCTCCATTTTAATTCTTTTGGTAAATATGCAATTATTATACCATGACACGCAGGATTGACAAACGGTCATGATATCCGGGATTTGCGAATATTGAACCGTTTCGGCAACCCGTCGACCTCACGGAAATGCCGAGACGGACCCTCGAAAATTCGTGGATCGGCGCGCCGGCCGGGCGTTGCGCAGGTTTTTTTTTCGTCGCGGCGAGGCAAAACAACCTCCCGAGCTTGCCAAGCAACGATAATAGGTCAGGATTTTCGTATTGTAATATAGTTATTAGCGATAAATTGCAAAACGATCAATGCAATCAAAAATCGAAAAAAATGCAATATCGTCTACTTTTTGATTGCAAAAAATGGATAATTTGCTATTTATTGCAGTGACGAAGCAAGAAAAAAGCAAAAAGTGAGCCTGTTCACGCTAACCGCACTTGCTTGGCTCATTTTTTTAATTTCATTTAAACCGCTTCTTTAACCGGGAGATTGCCTTATGTCGAAAGAGAGCGTGCGTTCCTACCAGAAATTCGCTTGCGATGTCTTCACCCGCGACAAGATGGCGCAGTACATCAGCAAGGAAGCCTTGAAGGAAATGACCACCATCATCGACGAGGGCGGACCGCTCAGCCGCCAATTGGCCGATCAGGTCGCCCACGCGATGAAAGAATGGGCGCTGGACAACGGCGCCACGCACTTCACCCACTGGTTCCAGCCGATGCGCGGCGTCACCGCCGAGAAGCACGATTCGTTTCTGACGATCGACAACGGCATCGTGATCGACCGTTTTTCGGGATCGCAACTCATTCAAAGCGAGCCGGACGCGTCTTCCTTCCCCAGCGGCGGCATGCGCAGCACGTTCGAGGCGCGCGGCTACACGGCGTGGGATCCGACCTCGCCGGTGTTTCTGGCGAAGGGCACGAAAAACTCCACGCTGGTCATTCCCTCGGTTTACATGTCGTACAACGGCGAAGTCCTCGACATGAAAACCCAGGTGCTGCGGTCGCTCGAGGTGGTGGAATCGGTCGCGCTGAAAATGCTGAAAAAGTTCGGCAACCGCACGGCTAAAAGCGTCATGGTCACCCTCGGGCCCGAGCAGGAATACTTTCTGATCAGCCAGGCTTACTTTGAAAAACGGCTTGACTTGCTGCTGACCGGCCGCACCTTGCTCGGGGCGCCCTCGGCCAAGCACCAACAGTTCGAGGACCATTATTTCGGCGCGATCGACCCGCGCGTCCTGGCGTTCATGGAAGAGCTCGACGAGGAACTGAGCCGGCGCGGCATCGCTTACAAGACCCGCCACAACGAAGTCGCCCCGCACCAGTACGAACTGGCGCCGACCTTCGTCGAGGCCAACCTCGCCGTCGATCAGAACCTGCAGACGATGGAAATCATGCGGCGGGTGGCCGAGCGGCACGGCTTCGCGCTGCTATTGCACGAAAAGCCGTTCGTCGGCATCAACGGCAGCGGCAAGCACGTCAACTGGTCGCTGATGGACAGCGACGGCCTCAACCTGTTCGAGCCCGGCGCGGCGCCGAAACGCAACATTCAGTTTTTGGTGTTTCTGGCGGCGATGCTCAAGGGCGTCGACCGTTACAGCGGCCTGCTGCGCGCGGCGGTGGCCGACGCGGGCAACGACCACCGGTTGGGCGCGAACGAGGCGCCGCCGGCCATCATGTCGGTGTTCATCGGCGGCTACATCGGCGAGGTGCTCGACGCGATCGCCAAGGGCGAGGACATCGCCGACCTGGAAGAGGCGTCGTTGGACATCAACGTGAAGCAGATGCCGGGCGTGCAGTTGGATTGCACCGACCGCAACCGCACTTCGCCGGTCGCCTTCACCGGCAACAAGTTCGAGTTCCGCGCCGTCGGCAGCTCGCAGAACATCTCCGAGGCCGTCACCGCCCTCAACCTCATCATGGCCTACGGCATTCAGGAAATGCTCGACAAGATGGACAAGCTGAAGGGCGAATACCCCAAGGTGCGTGACGCGGCGCTGGCGGCGATCCGCGAGGCGGTGCAGGAAACCCGGCGCGTTCGCTTCGACGGCAACAACTACGCCGACGACTGGCACCAGGAAGCGGCCGTGCGCGGCTTGCCGGCGGCGAAGAACACCCCGGAGGCGCTTTACACCTACCTCGATCCCGAGGTGGTGTCGCTTTACACCAGGTACGGCATCCTGACCCACAAGGAAATCGACGCGAAGGTCGAGGTGCGCCGCGAGGCCTACATCAAGGTCAAGCTGCTCGAACTGAACCTGTTGCAAGAAATCGCCCGCATCACCGTAATGCCCGCCCTCGTCGAGCAAATCCGCCGTTACGCCGAGGCCGAGCGCGTTTTGACGACCGGCCGCGGCAAGGAGGTGTTGGTCGGCAAGGTGAAGTACCTGTCGGATCTGCTCGGCGCGCTCGAGGAAAACATCCACCAGGTCGGCGCGATCGCCGCCGCGATTCAAGCCAACGGCTCGGTCGAATCCGCCGCGAACAAACTGGGCGAGGACGGCAACAAGGCGCTGGAAAAGCTCCGCGCCGTTTGCGACACCGTCGAGCAGGAAGTCGACGCCGAATTGTGGCGTCTGCCCCGCTATTCGCAAATACTGCACCTGTTCTAGATTTCGGATAAAAAAACAACGCCCCGTCGCTACCGGCGGGGCGTTGTTTTAAGCAGCTTTTTCTAATCCCGGTTCCGCAAAATCAGCAGCCGGATGAGCGTCAGAACCGCGGCAAGGGTGGCGGCCACGTAGGTCATCGCCGCCGCCGAAAGCACCTGCCGGGCGCCGCCGATTTCCTGCGGGGCCAGGGCGCCGGTGGTTTCCAGCATCGCCAGGGCCCGCGACGAGGCGTTGAACTCGACGGGCAGAGTCACGAGGTGAAACAGCACCGCCACGCTGTAGAGCAGGATGCCGATGGTCACCAGCGGCTTGATGCCGAAGAGGAAGCCGCCGATCAGCAGCGGCCAGAGCATGGTCGAACCGAGGCTGGCGACCGGCACCAGGGAACTGCGCACCCGCATCGGCCAGTAACCCGCCTGATCCTGCAGGGCATGGCCGGTTTCGTGGGCCGCGATGCCCAGGGCCGCCAGGCTGTTGGAGGCGTATACGCCTTGCGAAAGGCGTAACACGCGACCGCGCGGATCGTAATGGTCGGTCAGATTGCCGGGGATCGGCTCGACTTTCACGTCGGCCAGCCCCGAACGATCGAGCAACGCCCGCGCCGCCTGGGCGCCGGTCAGGCCCGAGGCCGCCCGAATCTGGCTGAACTTGTTGAAAGCACTACGAACTTTCGACTGTGCCCAGATGCCCAGGATGAGGGCCGGGATCAGCAAAATCATCGTCGGGTCCCAGAACAGAAAGCCGGTCGTGGTCGGATCCAAGGTCAATACCTCCTCTTTCGTCGACAAGGTAAGCATTTCGCGACCGCAGCGCAACGCAAATCCTAATCAAGTGACACCGCCGGGAATGGAAAAAGTAACAAATCCCGAATAAATAATTTAAGGAATATGCACCGAACGCCGACTAATTGAGTGCATATAGGATGTGGTGTATATTGAAAGGGTCCCGATGGGGTCTCTCCGAAAAGCAGGGTCGATCATGCAACGGTGTCCATTCCAATCTTTTTGCCCGTACTACAACAATGCGATCGCTTTGCCGCTCGGCTCCTGGGAAACTCTGGTGAGTACGTATTGCACGGGGGATGCGGGAGATTGCGCTCGGTACCAGGTGTACCATGAACTGAAAAATTTCCGGATCCCCACCGATCTGAAACCGCACCAGCAGGGTCGGGCGCACGAAATTATTTCGTGTGCGATGTACAGCAGCTAGCGTAGTACGCGCCCGCCTTTACCGCCTTGGCCGATCGGCCCGGGGGTTACACCGAAGTCTAATCTCAGCGCCACACGCCGTCAGGCTGCTTCCGTAATTGTCACCCGAACGACGGGTCGGAGAAAGTTTGCGGCGCGGTGGCCGGCGTTGCGCCAAGGAGGAAGTCGATTCCGCCGGTTTGTTGCGCGCGCCCGAGGGCTGGGCTATAAACGAAGCGAATCGTCACAACCCGAAACGACGCGAAAGACGGCAACCGATGACCGAGCCGCGAACCCTGTTCATCATTCCCGCTTACAACGAGAGCGCGAACATCGAACGCGTGCTGCAAGAGTTGTCTGAAGTGGCCCGGCCCGAGGAAATCCTCGTGGTCAGCGACGGCAGCACGGACAACACGGCGGCCCTGACCCGCCGGCAACCCGTGGCGCTGCTCGAATTTCCGTTCAACCTGGGCGTGGCGAGCGTGATGCAGGCCGGATTCCGCTACGCGCTACGCCACGGCTTCACCGCCGCGGTGCAGTTCGACGGCGACGGCCAGCACGTGCCGGGCGAAGCGGCCAAGCTGCTGGCGGCGCTCGCCGCGGGCGATTGCGACATCGCGATCGGCTACCGCTCGGGCGGCGAACGGGTTTCGACCCTGGCGCGCCACCTGGGCAGCAAAATCCTCGCGGCGCTGCTGGTCCTGCTGACCCGGCGCTTCTACCGCGATCCGACCTCGGGCTTCCGCGCCTTCTCGCGGCGGGCCATCGAGGCCTTCGCGAAAAATTTTCCCGAGGAATACCCCGAGGTCGAGTCGATCGTGCTGGCGAAAAAACTCGGCCTGCGCATCCGCGAAACGCCCGTGACGATGCGGCCGCGCATCGCGGGCAAATCGTCGATCACCGTGTTGGGGTCGGCGTACTACATGGTCAAGGTGATGCTGGCTTCGCTGGTCATCATGCTGCGCCGTTACTGACGGCCGGCGGCGGGGATCCCGGTGCGGCGGCTCGCGACGATTCTCCTCTGGCTGACGATCTGCGCCGGCGGCTATTTCGGCGGCCGCGCCGCTTTTCTCGCGCAACCGCCCATCGGCGAGGAAGGCATTTTCGCCGACCTGTTTTACAGCCGTCCCGCGGGCCCTGCCTACCTGTTGCTGGGCCGGATCGACGGCCGGGAAATCCGCGAGCCCTTCAATCATCCGGCGCCGCCGTACGAGCTGCTGTCGGCGCTCGGCGGTGTCGCCCGGGCCGTTTTCGGGCTGCAATCCTTTCAGGAATGGACCTGGATTTTCGTCGCCCGCCTCGCCTTCGCCGGTTTTCTGTTCGTCGTCCTCTTCCTGCTCGGGCTGGCGGTGCTGACGGCGCCGCAACAAGAAAAGCGGCCTTTGCTGCTGGCGCTGATATTGGCGGCGGGTTTGTCGCCGCTGGCGGTTTCCTCCTCGATCAATCTGTACCTCGACGGCAGCGTCGGCGCCCTGGCGGCCGGGTTGTTTGCCCTGGCCGTGGGCCTGGAAATCCGCGGGCGCGGCGGCGAGCGGGCGCGGCGGCTGCTGGTCGGGCTGGCCGCTTTCGGCGTCGGCCTGGGCAAACAGGAATGGAGCCTGGCGCTGCTCGGCGCGGCGGCGGCGACGGCGCTCTTCTGGTTCGCCGTCTTCCGGACGAAAATGCCGCGGGCCGCGCTGCTGCTCGTCGCCGTCGCCGGTTGCGTCGGCGGCAACCTGGTCAGCTACGGGTTCGATCCGGTCAATTACCTCGGGCATCTGACGTTCTATCAAAACGCCGATCAGCTTCCCTGGTCCGGACTTCATCCGGGGCGGGTTTTACTCAGGCGCCTGTCGATGCTGCTGGCGCCGCTGTTCCTGGCCGTTCTCGGCGGGTGGTTCGCCGCGCGGCGGCGGACGCCGGCGGCGCTGTTCGGAACTTTTTTCGCGGTGTTTCTCTTGGCGGGGTTTTTGCCGAATCTGGCGACCGTCGGTTTCGCGTTTCGTTATTTCGCGCCGGCGCTGGCCGCGCTGATCGTCGTCGTTCCGTTGCTGGCGCCGGAAAAACCGGGGCGTGGCCAACAGGCGCTGCTGGCACTCGGCGTCGTGATTTTCGCCGTCCAATTCGCCTTTTTTCGGCAGGCGGCGGTCGAACAACACCTTTCGGTGACCGACGGCTTCGGTTTGCCGGTGGCCGCTTACTATCCGCAAAAAGCGGCGATGGTCGCGGCGGCGCGAGCGCGCGGCTGCGTGCCGATCCTGCCGGCCTGGGTGAAGTTTCAATTTCCCGAAACCGATTTCGTCATCCCGAGCATCGACGCGGCGGCGGCCGAACGGCTGATCAGCGAACACGGCAAGACGCTCTGCCGCGATTAGCGGCGGTCACTTCAAATCGGCGAAGAGGCGCAGGGCGGTTTTGAGGTTGCGCCACAGCTCGCGCGGGCCGCGCACGGCCCGCAGGCGGCGCCACAGCGTTTTCGGGTGCAGGTAAAAGGCGTAATAGGCGCGGCGGTTTTCGCGTTCGAGGGTTCGCCGGTCCATCCCGGGCGCGGGATAGCTGATGACGCTTTTTTTCACCGGATCGACCGCGTCGGACGCGTCCACCAGAAAACCCTGGTTGACGGCCAGATCGTAAAACCCGGTGCCCTTGAAGGGCGTGGCGATGGAGAACATCGCCATTTCGACCTCGAGGTCGCGCAGGCGCCGCACCGTCCCGCGCACGTCGTCCGGCGTTTCGGCGGGGCTGGCGCCGATGATGATGTTCAGTTTGGGCTTGAGGCCGCACGACCGGCAGACGGCGAGGGCTTTTTCCACCTGCGGCACCGTCAGGTTTTTGTTGACGTACTCCAGCGTCGCCGGCGACAGGCTTTCCACCCCGATGTCCACCGACACGCAGCCGGCCTCGCGCACCGCCGTGACGATTTCCGGATCGTCGAGAAAATCGGCGCGCGAAAGCATGCCCCATTCCAGGCCGAGCGGCTTGATGCCGCGGCAGATCTCCAGCGTCCGCTCCTTCGACCAGAGAAACTGATCGTCGACGACCGCCACCGCGCCGTAACCCGCCGCCGCCAGGGCGGTGAATTCGGCAACGACCCGCGCGGCCGGCGCGACGGCGACCGGCGGTTTTTTGCCGAACACCCGCGCGTATTCCATTTCGCGGGCGAAGCTGATGGAGTTGGGCACGCAGAACAGGCAGCGAAACGCGCAACCGCGGCTGGCCATCAGCGGCGCGAACGGCCCGCGGCTGAACTTGGGGTTCCGCAAGGTCCGGTAGAAGGGCGCCACGTCCGGATGGTCGCGGGCCGGAAACGGCAACGCGGCCACGTCGACCAGCTCGCCGTCGATCGGCAGGTGCTCGCAGTCGTCGCCGAATCGCCGCGACTGGCCGCCGGCCGCACGGCCGGCCAGCAGTTCGCGCAGGGAGTTTTCGGGCTCGCCGCGGATCACCACGGTGTTTTCGTCCAGCAGGTACGCTTCGGGAACGCGCGTCGGCTCGGGCCCGTGAACGATCAATTGCGCCTTGGGCAGAATTTCGCGCAGGCGACGCAGGGCTTCCAGGTCGGTCGGCTTGGACAACAGCACCGAATGCAACACCACCGCGTCCGGACGCCAATCGGCGAGGCGGGCGAAGAAGGCCGCGGGGGCGAGGCGCTCGACGACCGCGTCAATGAGGCGGACCTCGTGCCCCGCCTGCTCGGCGACGGCGGCGCAATACAGGTTGGCCAGGTCGGGAAAGTGGTACAGTTCGTACGAGCAGCCGTACAGACGCTCGGGAACCTGTTTTTGCCCTTCCCAGGAAGCCAGGACCGGCGGTTCGCAGAAGACGACTTTCATGGCTCCACTTTCGGTGATTCGCCGTCCGGGTTCAAGTCGGCGCTGGCCGTTGGCGGCCGGGGCGGCTAAACTGGCGGGGAATCCATCGGGGAGGAAGATGTGATCGGTTACTGGTTCATGCTGGCGATCGGCGTCATCACGTTGCTGGCCGGCTTGCGCCTGTATATCCGCATCGACAACGTCAGCCGCTGGCCGAAAGCGCCGGGCAAAATCAGCCGCCGGGAAATCGTCCCGAAACGCATCGCAGCCGCGACCGACAACCCGAGCCGGCGCTGGCAACTCGATGTAGAATACACCTATATAGTGGACGGTATTTCCTATACGGGAACCCGCTTTCAACCGTATGAACAAATCTATCGCCTCGAGGAAGCGCGACGGGAAATCGAAGCGCTGCCCGAGGCGCCGCCCGTGTCGTACGATCCGCAAAAGCCGACCGAAGCCTACTTGTTCGCGGGGCGTCGGGTCTGGCCGTGGTTGGCCATCGGCGGCGGACTGGTTTTCACTCTGTTGGGGCTGTTGATGGTGCTGTTCGGCCGCGGCTGAGTCGGGCGGCGTTACTCGGTTTGGTAGATGAACCGGGCGATCTTGGCGAGTTGATCCGACGTTTCGTGAAAGTTGATGCCGAACAGCGACTCGGTGCGCGACTTTTGCACCCGCACCACGTCGGCTTCCAGGTTGTCGATCGCGGTGCCGTCCGGCAGATTGAAGGAAATCCGCAGAATGTCGCCGATCGATAGCGGGGCGTTGCCCGTCAGCAAAGCCCCGTTGGCCGAAATGTCCACCGTGCGCATTTGCATTCCGTCGGCGCAGGTGACCGGCAATTCGAGGCTGACCCGCGGGCTGCGACGCAGATTCTTGAATTCCACGCTCTTCGGGTATTCCAGCACCCACATGGGCACCGGCGATTGGTATTCGCCGATCAGGCGGGTTGAAAAACCGTACACGGTGCCGTCGAGGATATACCGCAACACTACTTCCGCCGACGGGACGATTTTCACGGTGGTGGAGTCGAGACGAGGGATCGCGGTCATTAGATATTCGGGTTTTTGCCAACCCAACACGTTGGCAATCGAGCGGATTTGCCCGCTTTCGCCGTTGAATCCCATCATGAGTTGCAGACCGACGACAAAACGAGGCTCGGTGTGGGGCGGGTCGATGACGCGGCATTCGGCTGTATGGCCAGGCTGGCGGATCCCCGAAATGGTCATGGCGTCCTCCTTTTTTCCTGCCTGCGAATTACAACGGATATATCGAGTCAATATTCTACAGTCAAGAAAAATATTATTGCCAGCCTAAAAATGTTGAATGCCCATTCGAAATAAAACAATTACAAAAAGTTATGAGCCGAGGACCAAACGGATGAAGCATCGATCGTTTTTCAAATTAGAATGATGACCGCACATCCGGGTAAAAATATTTTAGTTTATTGCAGCATAGATACTATGCTTTTTCCATTGAAACAGGCCGAAAGACCTCGTTTCTGAACGGCCGAAAGGCCGTCGTGAATTTTGGCCCTTTTTTTTCCACCGGAGATTGCCGATACTGACGCAAAATCCGGCGATGCCTAGAAAGAGTGTTATTGATCGGAAAATTCGTCACCATCCGGCCCTTTAGCTGGAAACGATCGGCCTGGATCTGGATCGTCCTGGCGCTCTTTCTCTGCCCGGCAAGCGCCGGCGCGCAGGTGCCCGCCTTGCGCGTTTATTCCATTGAGGACGGCCTAAAATACCCACAGGTATTTACAGTGTATCAAGACAGCCGCGGTTTTCTCTGGGTCGGCACGTCCTACGGGCTTGGGCGCTACGACGGGCGGAAGTTCATCAACTTCACCAAGGCCACCGGCTTGCCGCACGACTCGGTCCGCCAGGTGATCGAGGACGCCGAAGGCCTGATCTGGGCGATCACCCAGGACGGCATGATCACGGTCAATCCGCAGGTGCTCGACGATCCGGCGGAGGCGTTGCAGCCCGTGCCGGCTTCCTTGCCCGCGTCCTGCCGGGAGGGGACGCCGCTCGCGGCCCGGCACGGCGAGGATTTGTGGCTCGTCTGCCAGCGCCAGTTGGTCCGTGTCCACAACTGGCAACCGGAAACCGTGGCGGTCGTGCCCGAACTGGATCAAGAAAAAATCCGTTCCTTCGCTTTCGATCCGAACGGCGTGCCTTGGGTGATGACCAACCGGCACGCAGCGGCCTGGATCGACGGCGAATGGCAGCGGCTCGATCAAGCGGCGGCCGACGGCGAGGAAAACGTCGCTTTGCGATTGACCAAGGACGGTTTCTATCTGTTGCGCGGCGACGGTCTGTACCGCTACGACGGCCGCGATTTCCGGCGCGAGACGCCGTGGGATTTTCCGCCCGAGGCCCGGCCGATCGATTTTCTGCCCTACCGCGACGCGCTGGTGCTGCTGACCCATTCGAACGGCATCTACCTGATGGAGCGGGACAAGCCGGCGCGGCATTTCTGGCTGGAAAACGGATTTCCGACCAACGACCTCAACGGCGGCATGGTCGACCGCGATGGCCTGCTTTGGCTCGCCTCCGAAAACGGGCTCATCAAGCTGACCAATTTCTCCCTGCTGACTTACCGGCTGGATCGAACCCAGGCCGGCAATTTCATTTTTTCCTTCGCCGCGGCTCCGGCGGGCGGCATCTGGATCGGCCACGCCGGCGGCGTTTCCTACCTGGCGGAAGGACAGGAACCGCGCGCGGTCTACAATCAGGAAAGCGTCTGGTCGCTGCTGGCGCTGGGCGACGGCTCGTTGTTGGCGGGCACGGAAACCGGCTTGGTACGGTTGGAAAACGGCCGCGCCGAGCGGTACGCCGACCTGCCGCTGCTCGGCAAGGCGCACCTCTACGATCTGCACCGCGACCGGACCGGGCGCATCTGGGCGACGACCCTGGACGGCCTGGCATCGTTCGCCTGGGACGAAGCGCAACGGCGGCCGCGCGACGTGCGGATTTATCAAATCCCCGACGGCCTGCCGATCAACGAGGTCCGCGCGATCAGTGAAAGCGCCGACGGCACGCTGTGGTTCGGCACCGACGGCGGCGGGCTGGTCCGCTGGCGCGACGGCAAGCTGAGCGTCATCGGCAAGGAAAGCGGATTGCCGACGCTGGTCTGCCGCGCCGTCCTGGCCCGGCCGGAGGGCGTCTGGATCGGCACGGATCTCGGCTTGTTTCTCTACGCCGACGGCAAGGTCCGGCCGCTGACCCGGATCAACGATCAACTGGAGGATTCCTATATCGCCGCGCTGGCCGAAGGCGAGGACGGGGAAGTTTGGATCGCCGACTCGTATAACGTCTACCGCTTCCACGACGGCGCCTTGTCGCGGGCCGTCGGCAAGCTGTACGGCCTGGGCGGCCAGATGACGACGGCGGAAAACGGGCTGTTCTTCGACGGCCGGAGCCGGCTTTGGATCGGTTTTACCAACGGCTTCAGCAGCCTGGATCTGCATACGCTGGTCCGAACGGTCGACGAACCGGCGATCGTCATCGATCAGGTGCGCGACCGCCAGCGCCGGCGCGTCCACCCCGGCGACCGGGTTTCCCACGCCGACAACACGATTACGTTCACCTTTCTCTCGCCGACCTATTTCGCCGAGGATCTGACCCAGTTTCAAAGCTATCTCGAAGGCTACGAGGACAGTTGGACCATGCCGCAAAAATCCTGCGAGCGGGTTTACGCCAATTTGCCGGCCGGGTCCTACCAGCTTCGTGTGCGCGCCATCTCCGCCGCCGGCCGTCCGAGCGCGAAGATCGGCGTTTTCCCCTTCCGCATCGAACCGCCGTGGTGGCGGCGGTTCTGGTTCAAATTCCTGGCGGCGGCTGCCGGCCTGCTGGTCGCGTATTCGGCCTATCGGCTGCGCACGGTCCAGTGGCGGCAACGCCAGCAACAACTGGAAACGCTGGTCCGCCAGCGCACGACCGAATTGCGGCAAGCCAACCTCCGGCTGCTGGAAGCCAACCGGAAGCTCGAGGAATTGGCCAACCTCGACGGTCTGACCAACCTGCTCAACAAGCGCCACTTCCAGATCATGTACGAACGCGAATGGAAAAACGCCCTGCGGCAGAAGCAGCCGTTGGCGGTGCTGATGATCGACGTGGATTGCTTCAAGGCCTTCAACGACAACTACGGCCACCAGGCCGGCGACGACTGCCTGCAGCGGGTGGCCGATACCCTGCGGGCCACCGTGGCGCGCCCGGCGGATCTGGTGGCGCGCTACGGCGGCGAGGAATTCATCGTCGTCTTGAGCGACACCCCGCAATCGGGCGGGGGGCACCTGGCGGAGACGATCCGGGCGCGGATCGAGGCGCTGGGCATCGAACACCGCCACTCGAGCGCGGCGGCGGTGGTGACCGTCAGCATCGGCGTGGCCGGCGGCGTGCCCGACGCCCATTCGACGCCGGACGAGCTGGTGCAACTGGCCGATCGCCTGCTCTATCAAGCCAAGCAAAAAGGCCGCAATCAGGTCCGCATCGCTTCGTAACCGATTTCTTCTGAACCGGCCGGATTAATGCAGATAGCCCAACGACCGCAGTTTCTCTTTTTCCTGCGGCGTCAAACGAGGCTCGAACCCCTTCATTTTGAAGGGTTTTTCACCCAGTTTCAGGTATTGATTGAGGTACTTGAAATAGATTTGTTTATCGATGCCGGCAATTGAATCGACCGGATGGGAATTCTTCCAATCGGTGCTCAGATCGAAGAGGACGGAATTTTCCAGCGACAGCTTGCCTTCGACCATGGTGGCGATGATCTTGCCGTTGTCGTCCTGTACGCTCCACTTCGGGAAGATGCTTTGAAAGGTCACCGAAAAGGCAAACCCGCCGACGGAATTCGATTCCGGCGAGAGAATCAGCGGCACCAGGCTGGATTCCTGTTTTTCTTCCCCGGTGATGTCCGCCAGGTCCAGCAGCGTGAACGAGAGGGCGCGGTTCGCCTCGACCGTGCGGTCGATTCGGGTATTGGGTGGAATGGCGCGAGGATAGCGGATGATCAGGGGCACGTGCACCAATTGATTGTACAGATTGCCGCCGTGGGTGATTTCCTCGTTTTCGCCGAACGCTTCGCCATGATCGGAAGTCACGACGACGATCGTTTTCTCGGCCAACCCGAGCGATTTCAGAGTGGCGAAAAGGCGGCCTAACTGGCTGTCGACGAAACGGATCTCGGCGTCGTACAAGCGGGACAGCACGTCCATCGCCCAGGGATCGAAATTCTTTTTGTCGGGCGTCATCACGATATCGGGATCGACGGTCCCGTCGAATTGGTCGGCTTCTCCGGGTTTGACGAACAGTTCCCGAAACGTTTTTGGCGGGGTATAGGGTTCGTGCGGGTCGTTCAGGTGCAGGAACAGAAAGAACGGACCGGCCGGCCGATTTTGCAGATATTCCAGCACCCGGTCGACGTTTTGATCGGCGACAATGTCCTCGCGGTATTCGAAGCGTTCGAACCCCTGATTGAGGCCGTAGGCCTGGCTGACGAATTCGTTGTTGACGAAAGCCGCGGTGCGATACCCTTGTTGCAGCAACGTCTCGGCCAAGGTCGTGAAACGCGAGGCGAGAACCATCCCTTGGGCCAGGTTGCACTGGTGTTCGATCGTATAAAGCCCGGTGAGCATGGTGGCATGGGAGGGAAGAGTCCAACTGGACTGGCTGATGGCTCGTTCGAACAACGCGCCTTCTTTCGCGAACGCGTCGATTTCGGGGGTAGTCGGCCGGCGATACCCGTAACAACCCAGGTGATCCGCGCGCAAGGTATCGATGCTGATCAGTAAAATGTTCGGATAGTTCCCCGCGGGTTTTTCCGCCCGGGCGGCGATGCCGAGCAGCAACGGCAGCGCGAGAATCAGCAACAGGCCGCGAAAACGGGCCGAAACGATAGGCAAGGGAGACGGTGAGGACGACAAGTTCGA
The DNA here is from genome assembly GCA_012517325.1 of Myxococcales bacterium. Taxonomy (NCBI): domain Bacteria; kingdom Pseudomonadati; phylum Myxococcota; class Myxococcia; order Myxococcales; species Myxococcales bacterium. The sequence goes on from JAAYVF010000027.1 coordinate 68,687, forward strand.
CGGATCCTGCTTCCACAGACGGCGCCGGATTCGGGTGGCGATCTCGAAAAGCATGACGTAAACCGCGGCGAGGACGCCGTAAACGATCACCACTTCTTTCAAATTCAGCCCGAGGTAGGAACCGATCCCGAACGGGTGCCAGATGACCGGGTCGACCGCTTTGGCGATCATGCTGCGGATGAACAAGTCGCCCTGCCCGCGCAGCACGGCGGGACATTTGGCCAGTTCCAGGCCTTCGGCGATTTGGGTATCCATCGTCGCCCGGATGAAAACGATGAAGGCAAGGTAGGGAATCAGAAAAACAAAAGCGAGTCCGCCGGTGGCGAAGACGATGCTCTTCGCCAATTTCCGGTAATGCAGGTAGCTGATGAAAATGAGCAGGAAAAAAAGATGGCCGGTGATCAACAGCCGTTCGAAATAATGAAAGTAGCGGGCCGTGAAAATACGAAAACCGGCGTTGGTCAGTCCCTGGTCCAGATAACCGTTGGCCAGCACTTCAATCAGCCCGGGAAGGCAGGCGCAGACGCAAATTCCGAAAAGAAGAACGGCTTCGAAACTCAGCCAGGAGAATTTTTTCTTTACGGATAGGTCATTCAAAGTCATGCGGATATTCCGGCAAAAAGTTTTTAGCGCAACCGTTCATGGTCGCTTGCTGTTGATCGGATCGTTCGACAGCCGAAACCCGACCTTTCGAGGGCCTGTTCCCACGAAAAGCAAACTCTATCGGAACCTCCCCAATGACCTAGTAAGTTTATCGGGCCAAGCCGGGGGGGTCAATTGGAATTTGCGACAAATAACCGGGATTAAAATCGAATAAAGCGGTGTTTTTTAAAGCGGTAAAGCGCCGGATGGGATTTTTACTCTTGGTTATGGGCCGGTTTTACTGTTAAACTTGGAGTGGTTTCGAGCGTCTTCCAGGGGGACCCCGAGAAAATGAGTCGCCGCCTCTGCTTGTGGACGATCCTGCTCTCCGCATTGGTTCTGGCGCCGCTTCACGGCTGCGATCAAGATTCCGGCGACGATGACGACAACGATACCGGCGGCGACGACACCGGCGACGAGTGCGGCAATCCCGACGATGCGAATCCCGGCGAACCGGCGCCGCACGGCGAGGACTGGGAGCCGTCGCCCGGCACGGCCTGGCAATGGCAACTGACCGGCGCGATCGATTCGTCGTATGACGTCACGATGTACGACATCGATCTGGTCGAAGCGCCGGCGGCGACGATCGATGCCTTGCACGCCGCCGGGCGGGTGGTGATCTGCTACTTTTCGGCGGGCAGTTGGGAGGAATGGCGCGACGACGCCGGCGAGTTCCCGGCGGCCGCGTTGGGCAACCCGCTGGAAGGCTGGCCCGACGAGCGATGGCTCGACATCAACAACCAAGAGGTGCGCCGGATCATGGGCGAGCGGCTCGACCTGGCGGTCGAGAAGGAGTGCGACGGCGTAGAGCCGGACAACGTCGACGGGTTTGCCAACGACAACGGTCTGGGTCTGACGGCGGAAGCGCAACTGGCCTACAACCGATGGCTGGCCGACGAGGCGCATCAGCGCGGGTTGTCGGTCGGGCTGAAAAACGATTTGTGCCAACTGGAGAACCTGCGGGATTGGTTCGATTGGGCGTTGAACGAGGAATGCGTCGCGTATGACGAATGCGGCCTCTACGACGACTGGCTGGCCGCCGGCAAGGCGGTTTTTCACGTCGAATACGTCGACGATTGGGCTGCGGCGCCGGCGAAAGCGGCCGCGGTCTGCGGCGTTCGGCCGGCAATGGACACCTTGATCAAAACCTGGGATCTCGGACCCGAACGACTGGCTTGTTCGGATCAGTGAGCGAGAGGGCGGATGCAACCCAAGCACGGCTTCGCGATCGCCATCCTGATGTTGCTGCTGCTGACGCCGGCCTGGCCGCTGGTCGGGATGACCGAGCCGTTCGTATCCGAGGGCGAATTTCTCCATTCCGAAGGCGAAAACGGTTCGCAGACGAATTCGCAAGTGGTTTACGGCTCCGAACAATACCTGGCGGTCTGGCAGGAGATGCCGCGGCGGTCGACGACGATCAATGAAATCCGGGCGGCTCGCCTGAAACCGGACGGGCAAAACCTGGATGCCGGCGGATTCCGGGTAGCGGCCCGGCCGAGCTATTTCGCCATGGCGCGGCCGATTTTCGACGGCGAACAGTATTATCTTGCCTGGATCGAATACCCGCGTGAAAACCTCGCCGACGACCCCGGAGTGATCTACGGCGCCCGCGTCGATCCGCACGGGCGAGTACTCGAGCCGGGTGGCCGGATCCTCGACGGCTCGCGAATCCGGAAAGACCTGCCCGATCTGGCGTTCGGCGACCACGGCGGCCTGCTGGTCTGGCGGCAAGGCGGCAACCAAATCATCGCCCGGCGGCTCGATCCGCGCGCCGGCACGTTCGACGAACGGCAGATCATCGTTTTCGAGGGCAAAAACGCGATGTCGCCGCACGTGGCCCATACCGCCGGGGTTTTTCTCGTGGTTTGGGAACGCTGGAGCGGATCGGCCGAGACGGAAGGCCTTTACGCCGCGCGAGTCGATACGACGGGAACGGTTCTCGACGTGCCGGCGATTCAACTCGCGAAAAAATTGGGCCACGGCCGGAATGCCTTGCTGGCGGCCGACGCCAAGGGGTTTCTGGTCATCTGGGAAAACGGCTGGGAATCGACCGAAAACGGCGTGAAAGGCATCAGCCTACAAGGCGCGAAAGTCGGCGTCGACGGCCGCGTCACCGAATTGGACAGTCTGTCGATCGCCGGCGGCTCGATCTTCAAAACCCTGGCCGACGTCGCCTTCGACGGCACCAATTACCTGATCGCCTGGTGGGAGGTGCAACCGTTCTCGGATAGCGCGAGCAAACCTTTTCCGCCGTCGCCGTTCATCGTGCCGGAAAAAAAGGAAATGCGCGCCGCGCGCGTCTCGCCGACCGGCCGGATCCTGGAGGGGCACGGGTTCACCATCCGGCCCGAAACCGAACCGATCGTCTTTCGGGTCGATCGGGAATCGCTGGCCTGCGACGGCCGCAGCCGCTGCCTGGTCACCTACACCGATTTCGACCATCGGTTGCATATCAAGAAATTCCGCATTTCGCGCCGGGTCATCGATCTGCGCGACCGCTAATTGTCCTGCGGCGTGTTGTGCCGGCCGAAGAAATCGTTATGATTCGAGAAGTCTTTCATTAACCGCCGCGCCGCGCGCGCGAACCAAAGGATGACGCATGTCCGCGGAATGGGACATCGAACAATCGTTGCGCCAATATTTTCCGTTCGGCTTTCAGGTGTCGCGAAAGGCGTGGGAGTGGTACGACATCGCCTCGCTCCGGCAGGCCGCCGAGGCCATCGGTGCGCCGGTCGACGTTTACAGCATCCGGCTGCTCGCGATGCGCTTGAACGAAAAACACCATCGTTCCTCGCTGGCGCATTCGCCGGTGCAGGCGGGACAACTGCTGACCGCCGGAGTGCTCAACGACATCCTGCGGTACCTGGTCGAGTATTATTGCTACGAAGAGCGCCTCGGCGTTTTGCCGGCGGCGCTGGATTGGACGGCCCGGGAACGCGGCCCGAAAACGGTGGAACAGCCGCCGCCGACCTTCGTGACGCTCTTTCCGCCCAAGCCGGTCGCGACCGGCGAGGCGGCGGCGCCGGAATTTCTGCAAAGCGCGTCCCAATTGGCGGTCGGCAAGACCGCGGCGAATCGCGAGGTCGTCAGCGGCGAGATGATTCTCTTGTCGCTGGCGACGGCCAACCCGGCGTTTCGGCCGTTCCGCGAGTTGTTCGACGACGCCGAGTTGCGGCAGGCCGCGCCCTACCAGCCCTTCATCGAAAGCCTGGAACGGTATTTCGACCGGCAGCCGCCGCTCGCCGAACTCGGCCAGACGCTTTTTCAGGCCTTGCGCGCCCCGATGCTCGCCAGCCCGGATTCGCTCGAGGGCCAGCTCGAATACGTCAAGCAGCACTGGGCGAAATTGCTGCCGCTCGGCCTGCAGCGGCGGCTGGCGGTGATGACCGACATCCTCGAGGAGGAAAAACGCCTGCGCGATTTCGGTCCGGGACAGCCACAGGTGCTGCGGTTCGAACAGGAAAGCCTGATCGCCGCCGATCCGGGCTACCCGGAAGTCGAGGCCTTCAGCCAGGACGCCGATTGGATGTCCAACGTCGTGCTGCTCGCCAAGTCGGTGTACGTCTGGCTCGATCAGCTCACGAAAACGTACGGGCGGCCGATCCGCCTGCTGAGCGACATCCCCGACGAGGAACTCGACAAACTGGCCCGCTGGGGTTTGACCGGCCTGTGGCTGATCGGCTTGTGGCAGCGGTCGCCGGCCTCGCAAAAAATCAAGCAGATCATGGGCAATCCAGAGGCGGTTTCCTCGGCCTATTCGCTCTTCGATTACGCGATCGCCGACGACTTGGGCGGCGAGGCCGCGTATCAGAACCTGCGCGAACGCGCCGGCCGGCGCGGCATCCGCCTGGCCAGCGACATGGTGCCCAATCACACCGGCTTGTTTTCCCAATGGGTGATCGAGCATCCCGACTGGTTCGTCCAGACCTCCTTTCCGCCGTTTCCGGTCTACCAGTTCACCGGTCCGAACCTGTCGGAAGACGGACGGTTGCAGCTCTACCTTGAAAACGGTTACTGGGACCGGCGCGACGCGGCGGTGGTTTTCAAACGGGTCGACGGCCGGACGGGCGAAACCCGTTACATCTATCACGGCAACGATGGCACGAACATGCCGTGGAACGATACGGCCCAGCTCAATTTTCTGCTGCCGGCGGTGCGCGAGGCGGTGATTCAGACGGTGCTGCACGTGGCGCGCAAGTTTCCGATCATCCGCTTCGACGCGGCGATGACCCTGGCCAAACGCCATTATCAGCGGCTGTGGTTTCCGCCGCCGGGCGAAGGCGGCGCGATTCCCTCGCGGGCCGATTTCGGGCTGACCAAGGAACAGTTCGACGCGGCGTTTCCCAAGGAATTCTGGCGCGAGGTCGTCGACCGCGTCACGGCGGAAGTGCCCGATACGCTGTTGCTGGCCGAGGCGTTCTGGCTGATGGAGGGCTATTTCGTCCGCACGCTGGGCATGCACCGCGTTTACAACAGCGCGTTCATGAACATGTTGAAACTGGAGGAAAACGCCAAGTACCGGCAGTCGGTGAAGAACGTGCTGGAATTCAGTCCGGAGGTGCTCAAGCGCTTCGTCAACTTCATGAACAACCCCGACGAGGACACCGCGGTCGCGCAGTTCGGCCGCGACGATAAGTATTTCGGCGTGGCGATGATGATGGTCACCATGCCCGGCCTGCCGATGATCGGCCACGGCCAGGTCGAAGGCTTCACCGAGAAGTACGGCATGGAATACCGCCGCGCTTATTGGGACGAGCAGCCCGACGATGGGCTGATCCGCCGCCACGAACAGGAAATCTTTCCGCTGTTGCGCCGCCGCCGGCTGTTCAGCGGCGCCGAAAATTTCGCCCTGTACGATTGCCATACGCCGGGCGGCTGGATCGACGAAAACGTTTTCGCCTATTCCAACCGGTACGGCGAGGAGCGTGCCCTGATTCTTTACAACAACGCCTACGGCACCACCGCCGGCTGGGTGCATACCTCGACGCCGATCAACGTCGGCGCCGGCGACAGCAAGGAACTGGTGACGCGCCCGCTGGCCGAAGCGCTGGCGTTGCGCACCGACGCCGATGTCTTTTACGCCGTCCGCGAAAGCAAATCCGGCCTGCGCTATCTGCGCGCGGCGAAGGAGATCGCCGAACGGGGCTGGTTCGCCTCGCTGCCGGGCTATCAATATCTGGCCTTCCTCGATTGGCGGGAAATTCGCGATTACGACGGTTCGTGGGGCCGCTTGCACGAGCGGTTGCGCGGCGCGGGTGTGCCCGATCTGGAAGCGGCCTACCGCGAAATGCTGCTCGACCCGCTGTTGCTGCCGTTCCACGCCGCCCTGCGCGCCGACCAACTGCGCGTCTGGCTCGACGGCGATGCCGAAGCCGCCGCGCGCCTGGCGGAGGCGGCCGAGCGGTTCCTGCGCGCCGCGGCCGACTTTCTGCACGTCGCGGCCGAACGGGCGCCCGGCCGCGCGGAAATCGAACGGACCTTGCGGCTCCTGGTCGAAGCGCGACCCGCGACCCAACCGGCCGCCGCCGCGAAACCGGCCGACGGAATCGCGGTGTCGGCCGAGGATCCGGCTGCCGCGCCGGTTTTGTATGTCTGGCTGTTGGTCCGCCGGTTGGGCCTCTGGAGCGCCGAAGCCGATCTCCAACCGGCCGACCTGGCTCGGCGTCGCCTCGATGAATGGTTTCTGGACAAGGCGATCTATTGGGCGTTTCAGGATCTGTCGGCGAATCCGGCGCGGGCGCGGGCCGGCGTTCTGTTGGTCAAGCTGGTGACGGCGCACGAGGCGCTGCTGGCCGGCGAGGCGGCGCCGGGCGACGCGGTGCCGGGCGACGCGGTGCGCGCCTTGGCCTGGCAGAAATTGCTGATCGATCCTGCGGCGGCCGAGTTTCTTCGCTACAACACCTACGAAGGCGTGCGCTATTTCAGCCGGGAACGCTTCGAATTGCTGATCGCGACGCTGGCCCGGGCGGCGCGGCTCGTCGATCCGCGGCAGGAACCGGCGGCGATCGCCGCCGGTGCTCTTCAAGCGGCCGACACCGCCGGCTACCGCCTGGACGAACTGCTTTTACAGTTGACGGCCGATACCGCCGTCGACGCGGAGTAATGGGAGACGGGCTTGGAAACGAATCTTTTTTATCCGGAAACCGGCGACGGGTGGCAACTGTACCTCAAACGCAGCCGCGATCCCGGCACCTTCAACGCCCGGTTGCGTCCGCTGGCGATCGTGCCCGGCTACGGGATGAATTCGTTCATTCTCGGCTACCATCCCAACGGGTTGTCCATGGTGGAATACCTGACCGGGGCCGGCTTCGAGGTCTGGACGATGAACCTGCGCTCGCAGGAGGGGACGACCCAGCGCGGCGGCCCGCGCGATTACGGCTTCCGCGAAATCGTCCGCGAGGATCTGCCGGCGGTGTTCGAGATCGTCCGCGCCAAGACGCGGTCGCGGCGCAAACGGATCGACGTGATCGGTTGCAGCCTCGGCGGCACCTACGTTTACGCCTACGCCGCGCTGCACCGGCGCAATCCGCTGGCCAGCATCGTCGGCCTCGGGGCGCCGTTGCGCTGGGTGGAAATTCATCCGGCCTTGCGCGTGGCGTTTTCCTCGCCGGCGCTGATCGGCAAGTTGCGGCTGTTTTACACGCGCCAGTTGTGCCGCCTCGGACTGCCGATCGCCGCGCGCATTCCGAAGTTGCTGCACCTCTACCTGCACCCGGAAATCGTCGATCTGTCGCAAAGCGGCAAGCTCGTGCAAACCGTCGAGGACCCCAATCCGCGACTCAACCGCGAAATCGCCGAATGGATCCGCGACCGCGATTTGACGATCGACGGCGTCAACATCAGCGAAGCGTTTCGCCAGGTGACCAATCCGTTGCTTTGCCTGACGACCAACGCCGACGGCATCGTGCCGCTGGCGACCGCGCTGACGGCCTTGGACCTGGCTTCATCGGCGGTCAAGGACACCCACGTCGCCGGCACCAATTCAATTCCGATGGCGCATGCCGATCTCTACATCAGCCGCTACGCCCAGGAACAGGCCTTCGTGCCGCTCAGTAACTGGCTGCTGGCGCGTTACAATACGTAACCGGAGAGGGTCGGCCGGGGCGGTGGCTCCGGTCGCCGTTCAATTCGCGCAGAGCGTCGCGACGAACGGCACGAGCATGTGGGTCATGTCGGTCTGAATAATGTCGATGCCGCTCACCATCAGATCGTACCACCCGGTCAAATCGCCGAAGAGCGCCCGGACGTCCTCGTTGCCCAGGGTGTCGATGAAGGCGGCGGCGCCGTCGCCGTGAATCAGGGCGATGCTGGTCGGGTCGCTGCATCCGTTGTCGATTTCGACAAACGGCGGATCGTAGGTGTCGACGATGGTTTGCACTTCCTCGGGCGTGCTGGCGCGCGGCATGACGGGGAAGGTCGGGTCGATCGCCAGGAACCCGTCGACCTCGGTGAAGCCGGAACAGAAGGCCATGACCTCGTCGTGCATGTCGGCGTCGTTCACCTCGTCGACGATCTGCTGCAGATCGTCGGTTTTGACGTCGATGTCGACCCAGGCGTGGCCCTTCATGGTGGCCAGCGCTTCGGCGAAAGTGGGCACGTGCAGATCGGGATACAGGTCGCCGAACTCGCTGCCGTCGATCAGCAGTTCCTCGATTTCCTCCAGCGTCATCTCTTCCACCAGGCCGGTGCCGTTGGTCGTCCGGTCCACCGTGTCGTCGTGCATGAGAACCAGGTAGCCGTCGGCGGTGCTGCGCACGTCGACCTCGACGATGTTCGCGCCGAAACCGATCGCGTATTCGAAGGCGGGAATCGTGTTTTCCGGCGCGAACATCTGCGAACCGCGGTGCGCGCAGACGCGGAAATCCGGGAAGGCGGGTTCACAGGTGTCGGGATCGGGAACCTCGCCGTCGTGGAAGATGCACAAGGGGATGCACACGTAATCCTCGACCGCGTTGCTGCAATCGTCGGCCAACTGGCCCATGCAATCGAGCAGGCAGTCCCATTCCACGGCGGTGTAAATGGCCGGCGACTGGCAATCGGCGACCGCTTCCTCCTCCGTCAGAGGATTTTCCGCTCCGGGGAGAACCCAGAGGCATTCGAAGGATTGCGCGATCCGTTCCGCGCAAAGCGGATCGGGAGTGTCGTCATCGTTGTCGTCGTTGTCGTTGTCGTTGTCGTTGTCGTCGTTGTCGTCGTTGTCGTTGTCGTCGTCGTCATCGGCGGAGGCATCGTCGTCGACCGGCGACAAATCGTCATCGCCGCTGTCATCGTCGTCGCCGGACGAACCGCAGGCGGCGGCCAGCAAGACGGCCGAAACTAGCAAAAACCAAAGCGGAAATAATTTTTTCATGGTTGCATCCTTTGCGCGGAGCCGGTTTCTTTTCTACTTTACCGGCCGTTCGGACAAAAACAAGCCTTTCGCCCCCGGCCCTTGCAATCCGCGCCCAAATAACGGATTGAAGTAGAAAAAATCGAGTCAAGGTCGGCCATGCAAACAATTGAGACAAAAGACTTGGGCACCGGCGACGGCACGAAGTTGACCGCGCCGAAACAATATTTCGAATGGATGGAAACCCTGCGCGGCCTCGGCGTGCTGCTGGTTCTGTTCGGACACCTGAAACCCCATCCGTTTTTGCTCAGCTACTTGCAGTCGATCATGCTGGCCTTGTTTATTTTTGCCGCCGGTTTTCTGTTCAACGCCAAAAATGTTTCCACCTCCGGCGTTTACCTGAAAAAACGCTTTCGCATTCTGATCGTTCCCTATTTCTGGTTCACCGTCCTGACCTTCGTGTTCTGGGTGGTTTTATTCGGCGGCATCAGTTCGCTGGTCGGTTCGGGGGACGGCGCGGCCATGCCGGACGCGATCGGCTCGGTGGACATGCCCAAGGCGGCCCTCGCGCCCGGCCATCAGGCCAAGCCCGGGCCGTTGGCCTTGTTCCTGTTGTTTCTGTTGCCGGCGTTGTACGGCAATTCCAAGTTCATGTGGTACAACCTGCCGTTGTGGTTCCTGCCCGGAATTTTCATGGTCGACTGGATTTTCACTTCCGTGTTCCGGAAGTGCAAAACCGAGCGGAAACTGCTGACCTGGCTGATCGTCCTGTCCCTGCTGGGGTATTTGATCGGCCGGACGCACCTGCCTTTCCCCTGGAACGTCGATACCGCGATGATGATCGCGGTTTATTACGGCCTGGGGTACATCTTCCGGCAGCGGTATGGCGAAGGTTGGCATTGGCCGTGGCCGATCAAACTGCTCATCGCCCTGGCGCTGTTGGGCGTCAGCTTCTTTTTCATCTGGCTCAACCCCGACGCGCATCCTTCGTTCAATTGGCTGGGCAACCTGTTTTACTACCATGCCGGGGCGCTCAGCGGCGTGCTCGCCTTCATGTTGTTTTCGCAACTGCTCGCCAAGCTCCACGTACCGCCGGAGTCGGCGCGCACCGCGCCGGGCCGCGTCGTTTACAAAATCCTGGGCGCGATTCCCGCCCTGTGCAATTATTTCGGCCGCCATTCGTTGATCGTCATCGGCGTACAGGTTCCCGCCATGTCGCTGTTCATGACGTTCAACCACCTCGTTTTCGGGATGATGGTCAAGGAAAAAATCTATTCCACCGGCTGGGCCTTTTATTTCATGGTCGGCGCGTCGTTGCTGATGGTGCCGATGATCTACGCGATCAACCGCTGGGCGCCGTGGATGCTGGGCCGGGAAAAAAAGAAAAAAGCCGCCCCGCCGGCCGTCGATTCACCGCCAAGGTGAGCGGCGATAATCCGGTAAGCCCTATTGCTCCACGCGACTGGCAACGCTATCTTATCGAACTTGCCTGGCGCCGATCATCGATAACGGTCCGGCGCGGCAGGGCAATCCCGACGACCGAAGGAAATTGAATGGAATACCTGAATTTGTTTCTGGACCTGTTCCGCGACCTGAAGGGAACCCTTCAGCATTGGGTGGATCTTTATCACGCGTGGGTCTATCTGATTCTGTTCGTCATCCTATTCTGCGAAACCGGTTTGGTCGTGACGCCGTTTCTGCCGGGCGATTCGCTGCTTTTTGCGGCGGGTACCTTCACGATCGGCACGCTGGAACAGCCGGCCGAGTTGAAACTGCTTTACTTGATTCTGTTGCTTTCGGCGGCGGCGGTGTTGGGCGACGCGGTCAATTTCGCGGCCGGTTTCCGAATCGGCCCGAAGGTGTTCACCCGCGAGGATTCCTTCTGGCTCAATAAAAAGCATTTGCTGCAGGCGCAGTCGTTTTACGAGAAATACGGCGGCAAGACGATCATCCTGGCGCGGTTCGTGCCGATCGTGCGCACCTTCGCGCCGTTCGTCGCCGGCATCGGCAAGATGACCTACGTCCGTTTCGCCTCCTTCAACGTGATCGGCGGCGTGGCCTGGGTGACCATCTGCTTGACCGGCGGCCGTTTTTTCGGCGGCTTGCCGTTCGTGCAAAAACACTTCGAATTGGTGCTGGTGACCATCGTCTTGATTTCGGTCATGCCTGCGGTGATCGAATACCTGCGCGAGCGGAGCAAGAACAAAGCCGCCGCGGCCTAATTCGCCGGATTGCCCAACAATGGCATAGATAGGAGTAAAGCCCTTTTTTTAGGCCTTTTTCGATATTTTTTTTCGGCATTTATCCGTCGTTTATTGACTTTATTCTGATCGTTGTCATATATTTAAACGTTTTTGGGGAGGGCGATGGAGAAATCGCCCAATGAGAAAAATTTTCTTCTTCCGCCTGCTCGATTTTCTTCTCCTGTTCAGTCTGTTGCTCCTCTGTTTTGCTTTTTTCGGTTGCGAGGTGAGTGGCTCAAATGCCGATCTTGTCCGCGGCGCCGCGACCGGTGGCAATGCCGACGATCACCAGAACGAGGTGAATGCCGGCGACTCCGGGAACGGCGCGGATGACGACGATGACCCGGGGAACGACCACTCAAACTATTGCCGCGTCAAGAACGTTTCGATTCAGGCGATCCCCGAGGGAAACCCGCTGGCGCGGCGGATGCTGGTGGCTACCGATAACGATTGCGAAATTTCGGGCCGAGTGGTCAGCGACGAATTGCCGGGCGAAGGTCTGAGTTCGCCGGCGGTTTCAAATTCCGGCACGAGTCACTCCTTCTGGTTTTTTGGTCTGGCCGAGAAGACGACTTACTGGTACGAATTCTTTTCACCCACCGATCCGGACACCGTGTTGGCCCGCGGTCGGTTCAACGTTCCATCCTTGCCCGAAGCCGTGCTTCGGCCGACGAATGTCAAGGTGACGCGCCAGGCGACGAGCGACACCTGGGTGGCGATCACCTTGCCTTACCATGATGGTTACGCGGCTTTGGAAATCCTGGATCGGGAAGGCCGGATTCGCTTCTTTCACCCGATACAGATGCCGTATCCCGTCATCAGCATCACCAATCTGCTCTCGTCCGTCGCCGACGACCGCCTGGTCATCACGAACCGGAACACGCTGCTTTTAATCGACCGGGAAGGAAACGAGGAAGCGTTCGCCACGCAATTGAATTCTCCGCTTTACGTTCCGCTGCACCACCAATCCTTCCTGGCCGACGACCTGAGTTGGGGTTTGATCCTCTTCAACCGCCCGCAATCCGGGTGGGATTGTTCGCTGGAGTCTCCTTCCGACAACGTGATCACCGACGGCGTGGCCGAAATCGACCAAAACGGCAATGAAGTCTGGCGGTGGTCGGTTGCCGATCATCCCGACGAAATTCCGCTGGACGTGCCCGGCGAATTCTGCATGGAAAACGTTTGGGGGGTTAATACCGTCGATTGGACCCACGCCAATTCCGTCTATCCGACGGACGACGGCGCGGCCTTCATCGTTTCGATGCGAAACCTGAGCCGGGTGATCAAGGTCGAACGCGGCTCCGGAAAAATCCTCTGGCAACTGGGCGAAGGGCTCGATTTTCAATGGTCGGGTCCGGCAGCGGCCGACCATACCTGGTTCCGCGCCCAGCATGACGCCCAACCGCTGCCCGACGGCCATATCCTGCTCTTCGACAACGACGGTCCCACGACCTATAACTCGCGGGCGCTTGAATTGAAAATCGACGAGGAAACGCACCGGGTGACGACTGTTTGGGAATTTCTCACGCCGTACTCGCCTTTTACCGGTTCCGTGCATCGGCTGGAGAACGGCAACACCCTCATTTCCGCCGGCCAGGCAAACCGGCTTTACGAAGTCAACGACGAGGGTCAAGCGGTCTGGACGGCCGATTTCGATTATGCCGATTGCTGGATCTACGCCGCTCATCCCTTTCCGGCGCAGTGGGTGGAAGGCGACTGAAACCGGCCGATCGGCTTGGTCCGTAACAAACGCGCCGCGCCACTCCGTCGGACCAATGACGGAGCGGCGCGGCGCTTTCGCTATTTTTCTGATGTTTAATCGTCGCTATCGCCGCCGCGCCCCGGCCCGCGGCCATGTCCCGGTCCCGGCCCGAAGCCGCGTTGCGGATGCAGCGTCTGCAGGATCTTCCATTGATCCGCGGTCAGGATTTTCCGCAGCTTGAGTTGGTTGTCGGTATGGAGCTGGAACATCTTGTCCTGCGCATCCGACAGCCGCTTGGCGGCGGCGTTCACGGCCTGATCTGCCGAGCCGTCCGCGAAGGCCCGGTCCAGCGCCAGGCGCGCGTTTTCGATTTCCGCGTGCGCGGCGATCATCTTTTGCCGGAAGTCGTAGCTCAGGTCGTCGAGCGCTTTTTTCTGGCCGTCGTTCAAGCCCATCTTCTGGGCGATTTCCGGATCGGTCCAGAACGGCGGCATCATCATCGGGCCGCCGAATCCCTGCATGCCGCCCATCGGGCAACCGCCCATCGGACAACCGCCCCGTCCGCCGCGGCCGCCTTGCGCCAGCGCCAGGCCGGTCAAGGCGAACACCGTTACCGCCACCAGGAGAATGCCGATCAATTTGCGATTCATTTTTTCTTTCCTTTCGTTGCGAGTCAATTCTTTCCCTCGCCGACAATTTGAATCCGGTGTGTAAAAGTATGATTTCATCCAGCCCGGAAAAATGTAAAGATTGTGTAAATCTGATTGCGCAATCCGTATCCTCCATTACTCTGAAACCTGAGCGTTGCGGTAGGCGCAACCCGGAGGAATCAATGGATAAAACCAGGCTCCTGATCATCGATGACGACCGCCGGCTCTGCCGGCTGGTGCAGGAGTACCTGGACTCGATGGGTTACGAGGTGACGGCGGCGTTCACCGGCGAGGAAGGCTTGCGGCTCGCCCTGGAAGGCGATTTCCGGGCCGTGATCCTCGACGTCATGCTGCCGGACATCGACGGCTTCGAGGTGCTTAAAAGGCTGCGGCGCGCCTC
>JAAYVF010000028.1 GCA_012517325.1 Myxococcales bacterium
AAATGATATCGCACGGGAAAGTACAGACCACACCTTTCCGCAAGGCGTAAAGGTGGGCCACCCCGAGTCAACGAAATTCAATATTGGCTCGGGTGGCACACTTTCAGCCGAGGAACGAGGCTGAAGGTGTGGTGTTCAAGAAAATCAATAATTCGTCGTCTGGTCGATCTTGCCGTGGCGTTTGGCGTAATGTTCGAAGCGGTTGAAGGCCTTGTAGCTGGCGACGGCGGTCAGCGCGGTGAGCAGCGCGAGGACCAGGACCAGCAGCCAGTCGGGCATCCAGACCAGGTGCCGGTCGAAGCCGACGACGCCGAAAGCGCGCCGGCAGCCCTCGATCCAGTAGGTCAGCGGGCTGGCCCAGGCCAGCGGCCGCAGCCAGGCCGGCAGGTAAGAGGTCGGGTAAAGGACGCCGCAGATCAGCAACAACGTGCCGCCGACCCCCTCGGCCAGCAGCATCGCGTGGCGGGCGGTCACCAGCAGCAAGCCGGCGAAGAACAAGCCCAGCGCCAGGGTCGCCGGCAGGCCGAGCGCCAGCATGGCCAGCAGATACAGCCAGTGAATATGGCTCCAGCCGATCGGCAGATGCAGCCACCAGGCGCCGACGGCGATGATCAGCGCGACGCTCGACAGCGCCACCAGGACGAAGGTCACGGCGCGGCCAAAAATCTTCCAGATGAAGGGCGTCGGCGCGATGTAGACGTAGCGGATGAGCTGGTAGTGTTCGCGGTCGGAGATGATCGCCCACGACAAGCCGCCGGCCAGGGTGCCGAAAATCGAAAAAATGGCGTTGCCCACGAAGATGGCGAGGAAGCGCGGGTCGGCGGACGGCGCGGCGCTGACAACCTTGAACAGAAAATAGAGCAGCACGCACAGCGACAGCGGCCGAATCGCGGCGTACAGCAGGTAAAGCGGCGCGCTGGTCCAGTTCGACTCGATTTTCCAGCCGATCTTCATCGAGGCGCGGAAGGCGCGCAGCCGTTTGCGAAATTCCATCATTGCCACCGCAAAGTCATGGTGCCGTCGCGCTTGCCCTTTTGCTCGAGGCGCTTCATCAGCCGTTCGGCACCGATCGTGAACGCGACGGTCATCGCCAGAAGAATCGCCGCTTCGCTCGCCGGCGAGAGAAACCCGATATTCTGCTGATGGACGATCATCAGTTGCCGGATGCCGTCGAGGCCGAGGGTCAGCGGGATCAGCGCGGCAATCAGCAGCATCACGGGGCCGAATTTATTGACCGGAAAAAACAGGCCCGAGAGCAGGTAGACCGGCTCCATCAGGATCATGTTCAACTTCAGGCCGAGCCGGCCGACCATGAAGTAGATGCTCGAGGCCGCCATGCCCAGGGAAAAAAGCGAGGTCATCGTCAGCAAAAAAAGCGCGATCAGCAGCCCCGGTTCCCGGATCGCGAACTCGACCCGAAAAACGAAAACACCTACCAGGATGACCCCCGTCGCCCGCACCAGGCTCATGAACATGCCGCCCACCGCCATGCCCAACAGCAGCGACACCGGGTGCATCGGTGAGGCCATGAACAGGTCGAGGTTGCCCATCTCCTTTTCCCAGTAGAATTGTGACGCCATGCCCCACAGGACGCCGACCCAGAAGGGGATCATCGCGCCGCCCAGGACGACCAGCGCCTCGTATTGCCGGGGCGCGTTCAGGCTGCGGTAAATGAAGATGTAGGCGGCCAACGACACGACCGGCAAGACCACTTCCGAGAACAGCCACGACAATTCGCGGTTGCCGCCGACGACGCGGACGTAGGCGCGGGCCCGGATCGCCCGCCAGGCCAGGATCAGGCTATTCATGCTCATGCAGGCGGCGCCCCACGATTTTGATGAACAGGTCTTCCAGGTCGGGCTGGCGTTTGGAAAACTCGACTACCTTGTGCCCGGCGGCGGTCGCCGCGGCGAAAATCTCGG
Source organism: Myxococcales bacterium (assembly GCA_012517325.1). Classification (NCBI taxonomy): domain Bacteria; kingdom Pseudomonadati; phylum Myxococcota; class Myxococcia; order Myxococcales; species Myxococcales bacterium. The sequence goes on from JAAYVF010000028.1 coordinate 1,923, forward strand.
TCAGGCGCGTATCGTCGCCGAGCTGGAAGCGCAGCTCGCCGTTGTCGTTCGCCTCGGGATGCGACAGGTAGGCGTCGGAAACGCCGGGAATCCGATCGACCAGCGCGGTGTCGCGCGGGGCCGGCGACAGCGACAGCGCGAACGAGCCGCCCTTGCCGAGGGTCGCGCGCAAGGTCGCGGGGGCGTCGCAGGCGACGACCTGGCCGCCGTCGATGATCGCGATCCGATGACACAGTTCCTCGGCCTCGGCCATGTAATGGGTGGTGAGCAGGATCGTCCGGGTCTTGTCCTCGGCGATCCATTCGCGGATGTACGAACGCACCTCGCGGGCGATGTGCACGTCCAGGCCGAGGGTCGGTTCGTCGAGAAACAGGATTTTCGGATCGGTGACGAAGCCGCGGATGATGTTCATTTTCTGCCGCATGCCGGTCGACAGCCGGTTGACCTTCGTCTTGGCGTCCTTCGTCAGCCCGAACCGCTCGAGGTAGCGGTCGATGCGCGGCAGGGCGACGCGGCTCGGAATGCCGTAGAATTGGCTGAACATCCAGATGTTTTCGCGCACGGTGAGGATGCCGTAACCGCTGGTCTCGCCGCCGCTGACCATGTTGATCAACGGCCGGATGCGTTCGGAATCCTCCACCACGTCCCGGCCGGCCACCAACGCTTTGCCGGCGGTCGGGTACAGCAGCGTCGCCAATATTTTAATCAGGGTCGTCTTTCCCGCGCCGTTGGGACCGAGCAGCCCGAAAACCTCGCCTTCGCGAACCTGCAGATTCACTTTGTTCAGGGCGGTGAAAAATTCTCCGCGTTTTTTCTTGAATGTGCGGACCAGGTCGACGGTCTCGATCGCATACGGCATGGCAAACCTCGCGCTGACGAATCGGCGGTCAAGCTAAGGCTTCGGCCGGCGGCTGTCAATTCGGCAAACGTCCGCGGGCCCGGTCCGGTCGATGGTTATTCGCGGATGGCCGCCGGGGGATCTCACCGCCCGCGCGGCCGTTCGCCGGACGGCGCGCCGATCGGTGATTATTCGCCATTGATCTTCCTGAAGCCGACCGCGGTTCGCGCGGTGAATTGTCCCAATCGCCACTTCTTGACGCTCATGGGAACGGGTGTTACACAAAATCGAAAATTTGCGCCGTTGATTAACAGAGTGATCGCCGGAGATGAACTTCTCATGGGTACCGTCCTTTTTTCATGCTGGGGGCAGGCGCGGCTGGACAATCGCGGCAAACCGCGCGATCAGTGGGTTGCACCGGCCGATCTCAAGTTGCCGTTCACGTTTCAAGAACCCGACGACGTCAAAGCCTTCATCGGCTGGGACGGATTTTTCCTCACGGACGAAACGATCAGCGTGGTCGCGCTCTGCCGGTCCTATCTGGAAGGCGTGCAGCGCGAGGCTTCTTGCGGCGAGTGTTTCCCTTGCCGGGTCGGCACGCAGATCGCGGCGGAAATGCTGGCCCGCTTCTGCGAGGGTAAGGCGGAACCCGGCGATCCGGAACGGTTGCACAGCCTGTTGACCGGCATCGCCGCCTCGTCCAAGTGCTCCGTCGGCCAGACCGCGCCCCAGCCGGTCCTCCTGGCGCTCGAGCATTTCGCCGCCGACTTCGCGGCTTGCGTCGGTTCGGGTCGGGCGTTGCCGCCGGTGGAACTGGTGACCCGCGTGACGGCGCCCTGCCTGGAAGCCTGTCCGGCCCATCTGAACATTCCGAAATACGTGGAAAACATCAAAAAGCGGCGTTATCTCGATTCGAGCAACGTGGCGCGCGCCAATTGCGTCATGCCGACGGTGTTGGGGCGCATCTGCGTCCGGCCGTGCGAAAGCAACTGCCGGCGCGCCAACGTCGATGAGCCGATCCAAATCAAAGATCTCAAACGATTCGCCTCCGATTTCGAAATGCTGCACGGCGCCAAACCGCCCCGGAAAGCCGGCCCGGCGACCGGCAAGCGCGTGGCGATCATCGGCGCGGGCCCGGCGGGATTGGCCTGCGCGGAAAAACTGGCGCAGGCGGGCCATCACCCGGTCATCTTCGAATCGCTGGCCGAGGGCGGCGGCATGGCGGCGGTCGGCATTCCGGACTACCGCTTGCCGCGTCAGGTGTTGCGGCGGGAAATCGAACTGATCCAGGAACTCGGCGCCGAAATCCACTACAAAAAACGGCTGGGCGATCCGGGGTTCACCTGGCGCGATCTGCAGGGCATGGGCTACGACGCGATCTTCCTGGGCGTCGGGGCGCACAACTCGAACAAGCTCGGCGCCGAAGGCGAGGACGCGGCTTACAAGGGTTTCATCCACGGCGTCGTTTTCCTGCGCGCCGTGGCCGAGGGCCGTGCGGTGGTCGAAGGCAAGAAGATGGTGGTCGTCGGCGGCGGCAACGTCGCCATCGACTGCGTGCGCACGGCGCTGCGGCTCGGGTTCACCGACGTGCAGATCGTCTACCGCCGCACGATCAAGGAAATGCCGGCCGACAAGGTCGAAATCCAGGACGCGCAGGACGAGGGCATCAAATTCAACTTCCTGTGCAACCCGACGCGCCTGCTGGCCGATGCCGCCGGACGGCTGACCGGCCTGGAACTGCTACGCATGGAACTGGGCGAACCTGACGCCTCGGGGCGCCGCCGCCCGCAGCCGGTCAAGGGCAGCGAGTTCGTCATCGAGGCCGACGTGGTCATCCCGGCCATCGGCCAATCGCCGAATCTGTCGTTCCTCGAGGCCGGCGACGGTCTGGACATCACCAAGTGGAACACCATCGGCGCCGACGCCTACACCGGCCTTACCAAGCTGCCCAACGTCTTCGCCGGCGGCGATTGCGTCACCGGCGCGGCGACGCTGATCGAGGCGATCGCGGCGGGCAACCGGGCGGCGATCAGCATCGACCGCTTCCTGCGCGGCGGCCCGGTCGAACTCGACCGCTACCAGCGGATGGAGCGCCTGCTCGGCGGCCTGCGCAATTACGATAAAAAGGAAGTCGTCGCGTTGCCGGCCGGCCTGCCGCGGCAAGGCTTCGACCATTTGCCGATCGAGATCCGCATTCGCAACTTCGAGGAAGTGGAACAGGTGATGACCGCCCGGAGCGCCACGACGGAAGCCGGCCGCTGCCTGCGCTGCGTCCGCCTCGCGGGGGTGGCGCGATGAAAAAAACCGAACCGAAAAACGTCACGCTGACCATCGACGGCCGCGCAATCACGGTGCCCTTCGGCACGACGATCCTGGACGCGGCCCGCCGGCTCGAGATCGACATCCCGACCCTGTGCGAGCACCCCTGGATCCATCGCCTGGCCAGTTGCCGCCTGTGCCTGGTGAAGATCGCCGGGCAAAGCCAGCCCGTCGCCTCCTGCACCACCGCGGCGAACGACGGCCTGGCCGTGACGACCGACGACGAGGATTTGCTCCGCCTGCGCCGGGCGCAAATGCAATACATCCTGCTCAACCACCCGCTCGATTGCCCGATCTGCGACAAGGCCGGCGAATGCAAGCTGCAGGACCTGACCTACCGGCTCGGCGTCACCGAGGTACCCTTCCGCGCCGACATCGGCGAGCAGGGCATCGACACGCTCAGCCCGCTGATCGAGCGCAACGACCGGCGGTGCATTCGCTGCGGGCGCTGCGTGGCCGTCTGCCACGAGGTGCAGGCGGTCGGCGCCTACAAATTCGACGGCCACGGCTACCGCACGAAGATCAACACCCAAAACGGCGGCCCGCTGGATTGCGAATTCTGCGGCCAGTGCGTCGCCATCTGCCCGGTCGGCGCGCTGCTGCTCAAACCGTTCAAGCACCAGGCGCGCGTGTGGGATCTGAAAAGCACCGAAACCGTCTGCGGCTATTGCGGCGCCGGTTGCCAGATCGAGCTGCAAACGCGGCGCAACCGGGTCTACCGCGTCACGAGCGATCTCGCGACGACCACCAACCGGGGCCGGCTTTGCGTCCGCGGCCGCTTCGGCTGGGATTTCCTGCACGACGAACGGCGCGTCCGCACCCCCCTCCTGCGGCGCGACGGCGAATTGCAACCGGTGTCGTGGGACGAGGCGCTCGACGCGCTGGCCGCCGGCGTCCGTCACGCGCTGGATACCGGCGGTCCGGAAGCGATCGGCGTGTTGACCGGTGCGCGGCTGCCGATCGAGGACGCATTTTTATTGGCCCGCGTGTTCGGCGGCTCGCGCCTCGCCGTCCCGGGACAGGACGCCTATGGCGCGGCGCTGAAAATCGCCCGCGATCGCCTCGGCCATCCGGGCTCGACCGCCGATTTCGCCACGCTGCGCCAGGCCGACGCGATCCTGCTGCTGGGTTCCGACCTGGCCGCCGAGATGCCGGTGCCGCACCTGGACGCGCTGGCCGCGGTGCGCGAAAACGACGCCCGCCTGATTCACGCGCATCCGCTGCCGACCAAGCTGGAGCCGTACGCCACGGCGCGGCTGCCCTATCGTCCCGGTTCGCAGACAGCGCTGCTGTTGCTGCTGTTGCGCGCGTTGGTCGATCGCAAAGGCCAAAATGTCGATTTCATCATCCGCCGCACCGACGGGTTCGCGGCGTTCAAAGCGGGCCTCGATCGCCTGAATCCGGCCGAGTTGCTCGCCCAGACCGGTCTCGAGTTGGACGCGGTGGAAAAGGCCGCGGCCGAACTGGCCGCCGCCAAGCGGCCGGTCATTGTGCTGGGTTCGGCGGCGCTGACCGACACGTCGGCGGAAGCGGTCACCAACCTGGCGATTGATCTGCTGCTGGCACTGGGCAAGGTGGAAAACGGCTTGTTGCTTTCCGCCGAAAGCTGCAACCTGTACGGCGCGATGCTGGCCGGGTTGGCGCCCGGCAAGGGCTACGCGGGCGTCGTCGAGGCGGGCCGATCCGGCCGCCTGGGCGCGCTCCTCGCTTTCGGCGCCGATCCGCTCATCGACGCCCCGTTGGCCGAATCCTTGCGCCAGGCCCTGGAAGTCACCGGTTTCGTCGTGGTCGGCGATTCGTTCCTCACCGAAACCGCCAAGCGGGCGCACCTGTTCTTGCCCACGACCACCTTCGCGGAGCGCGCGGGCACCTACCTCTCGGGCGAGGGTCGTTTGCTGCAATTGAACCCGGCGCTGCGCGCGCCGGAAGGCGTGCAGAGCGAATGGCGGATTCTGCTGGCGTTGGCCGAGCGGTTGGGCCGGCCCGCGCCGTGGAAAAAGTTCGAGGCGATTCGCGCCGAAGCGATGCGGGCCGTACCCGCGCTCGGTGACGCCGAGGCGCCGGCGAAAAATCGCCAGGGCGTCCTGCTGCCGCGGCTGGTGCTCGCGCCCGAGACCAAGATCGCGTTCGGCAAATTGCCCGATCCGATCGCGCCGCCCGCCGGCGATCATTTCCTGATCGCGGGGCCGGTGTTCCAGCACAACGGCACGCTCAGCCGCTGGTCGCGGGCCATCGCGGAAATCTGCCCCGCGCCGTGGATCGAGCTCAACCCGGAGGACGCCGCGCGACTGGGTGTCGGCGCGGGCGACACGGTGCGCGTCGCCAACGACGGCGTGGAATTCAGCGTGGCGGTGCGGATCAACGCGCGCCTGCGGCGCGGCGTGGTTTTCGCGCCGCGGCATTTCGCCGAATTTCCGGTGGGGCGGCTCTTGAACGATCCGGGCGGGGCGGTGGTGACGATCAAGCGGTCGGGCGCGTAAACCGGCCGGTCATTCGCAGACCCATTTTTTCTGGACGCGGTCGTACTTCGCCTTCCAGCGAAAAACCAGATCCGTTTTCTGGTTGATCGTCACCGTCACTTCCCGCTTGGCCTCCGGACAGGGAACGCAATCGGCCGCTGCGCACGCCTCGACGTTTTTCACCACGACGGTATAGGTGTCGGGCGTCAGCTTTTTGGTGAGGATCGTTTTGCGCTCCCACGATTCCTCGTAGGGCGCCGCGAGGCCGATATCGCCGACCAGCTTGTTGAGCACCGTCGGCCCGGTCCGTTGACTCAGCAGGAGGATCACGCGCAATTCGCCCTGGGCTCCTTCCACCCCGAGTAGGGCGAATAAAGCCAATCCGACAAGCAACGCCAATGCGGCAAGGCGCGTTTTCATGCGTTTACCATATCGCCGCCCGCTGGCTTGGGCAAGGAGACTTAATCGGTTGATCCCATCAAATTAACAATTTTCAGCGTGCTGATTATTATACTGTATCCATGATGAAAATATCCCATTGCCGCCACAAGCTCATTCATCAAGAACCAATGAAAAAATAATAAATTTATGGAAAGGCTTGTTTATTTTTTATCAAAAAAATGTTTTTACTTTTCATCATTTTTCTGAATATCACAATTCATTAATCACGATAATCAAGTGGGAATTTAGTAAAAGGCGGTTTGGAAATATTTCTGCCTGAATCGCCACATAGAGGAACAATGAACACTGCTTAACTATTGAAGGAGAATAAGCGATGCAAAAACTAACTAAAAAATTTATTGCGATAATGCTACTTTTTCTCTCGTTTTTTACTTGCCGGGCAATTGCCAGCGAATTGTTAATCCCGATTCCAAAGACAAACGAAACATTGTTATGGGGTTCGAGCGAATGGCGCGATGCCGATGGGGGATACGAATCAAGTTATGGGCCATCGGTTATTAAGACAAAATATACATCTCATGAGGAATTGATCGAGCAATGCTACGAAGATGCTCAATCACAAAAAGAACTTGACGATTGTTTGGTTACTTTTGAAGAAGGGCCTTCTTTGTCTAGTGAATATTTAAAAATAACGGATTCCGATGTCTTTCTACTGCAATCGTTTCCGGAACAGAAAGGAGAGGCGTTTCTAAAATTATCAGAATTAGGAATTCTCAATCCAGTCGACCAACTTCTGGAGGAAACATGGATAAACAAGGATTTGTTCGAAATGGGGGCGTTGAAAGTAAAGGAGGTAAGCGCTGAAATCACGACTGATTTTTTTGAGTATCGGCGAAACCGATTTGCGGAAATAGCCGAAGAATTGGAGGACATACCAGGGTTGGAGATAATTGCCTATCTGGTTGGCTTGGATTTCGTTCACGTCAATCTTTCGCTGGAAAGTTTGGCATGGTTGGAGGATTTTGTGGATGTCTCGCGTGTGATGGTGCCTGATCTTACCCTCAAGGCCAACTTGGATGTTGTCGGTGCAAATCCACCGATTCTCGATCATATGCAACTTCAGTCACCATACTATATTTATCAAAATGGCGATACTGGTAACGATGGCGAATATAATATGCCCGGCTCCTGGAGCGATGTTGTTGTTGCCGTTATGGATCCTACTGGCATGAATGGCGATCATGTCGCCTTCAAGGAATCCACCGGAAGTAATTATCGTATTTTTCAGTCTTGGAAATGCGGAAGCACTTGTGAGGAATTCTCCCCGCCAACTGATATAACTTCCGATGACAACAATTTTGGCGATGATTATTGGCATGGTACGGAGGTTGCCGGTCTTCTCGCCGGTGATCTTCGTGATGGACAAGATCCGGCATACACATCCGAAATATCTCGAAGCATTAGATCGGGACAGGCTCCAGAGGCGGGTCTGGTACTTTTCGATACGGGTATTACAGCTATACCTTCGATGGTGAATGCTTTCGATAGAGCCGTCGAAAGCAATGTTCATCTGATTAGCGCAAGTGTTAGTGCTGGTGATTATTCCTGCGAGGCAACAAGCTCAATTTCAGAAGCCGCGAATGCGGTTTATGAAACTGGAATATTATCTGTTTTCAGCGCGGGAAATCAAGGAGACAATGGTAATGCTTGCAGTGTAGGCAGTCCAGCAGACGCCGAAGGGGTATTGGCTGTCGGCGCTATTGGTTCCGGGTCCGAGGAAACAGCTGCGGATTGGGATGCGGCATTGGCGTCAGATTACAGCAGTCACGGTCCGCACACTTATTATGGATCAAGAGTAAGGACGATTGTCGATTTAGTAGCACCTGGAACGATCCAATGGTATCTCGATGCGGACGGAAATTCTGGCTCATCTGGCTATAATTATCAAAGCCCGGTTTATGATGGGACGAGCTTTTCCCAACCTCGAGTTGCCGCGTCCCTTGTCGATGCGATTGATTTCATGGTTGGCGAAAGGAGTGACAGCATGATGTTGCTGCCAGGCGTGCAGCGAGTGTTCATGTTAATGATGGGTGACCGGTCAGCCGGTCAGTATCTAATCCAATTGGCTGGTTTCTCAAGCTATTGGGGGGCCGGTCGGACGAAAATGCGGCGAATTGACGATATAGGTTTGGATACACCTTGGGGCCGGCAGGATTCAGCCGTTTGTGTAGGTGATGGCGAAGTTGTTGATATCAATATCAAGAACGGGCAGTTGCTCTCCTCCGATGTCGATAGCTTCAAGGCGGCGATTTGGTGGTATACGAGTAGTTTTTCAAGCCCGATTCCAAACGATATCGATTTACGCCTGCAATGGTCCGCGGACGGGACAACCTGGACGACGATCCGATCGGATATCGGCTCGGATTTGAAAAAAATGGTATACTACCAAGGAGTTGGAAATCACTATTTACGGTTGAGAGTGACTGGTACACAAGTCAATAGCGCTCATGGCGATGGCGGTTCCTGTGCCTCCGGCAAAGCCAGGATTTACTTTATATGGATTTACGAGGACGATGATCGCGACGACGCCGATGGACCGGATGCCGATATTGATTTGCTTTAACCCACTCGATTGGAGCAAAAACATGAAACCGCGAATTCTTCTTTTCCTGTCTTTGCTAGCCGCGTTGAGTCTTGCGATGGCTTTTGCCTGCCAAAAAAGCTCGTCGGACGATGATGATTCCGCCGACGATGACGACGACAACGACGATTCGTCGCCGGTCTGTCAGCCGATGTGTTGGCAAAACAGTCCGGAGCAGGCGACCGGTTCGGCGGAGCAGGTCGAGGAATGGAAAAATCAATGCGAGGTGGCGGATTCGGGCTGTGACGATACGCTTTGCATCGCCACTCAGTTGTATTTCTACAATGCCCCCGACAACCTGAAATATGCCGTGCAATGCGAATCGGGCATAGTCGACGATATTTGGGACGCGTGCATTGTTCACTTGCCCGTAAGTATGTATTACTGGCTTGGCCCGTCATTCGGTTGCCTAACGGAAGACAATTGCAGCGAGTGCGGCCAGTCTCATCTGGAAGTTACCGGTTGGCGTGGTTCGGCACAGTTTAGCGTTTGCGACGACAAACCTTGGGATGAAGGAACGATCGCCGACGTTTTAGCGCACGAGGAAAGCGAAACTCCTTGCGAGGAAATCGCGGATTTGCGGCAATGCATCCGTGCCTTCATTCCTCCCTATACTCATTGCGTCCCGATGTTGAATAACGACACCTATGAATTCGAAGGCTGCTCTTCCGCGGACGAGCCTTATAACCGGTTAGCCGGCTGGCGCGATCTGCTCGACGAATGTCGGGAGGGTCTGGAATAAACGTGGCCGAGCAGGATCGATTTTCCGATGTCCTGCTTGACACGAAAGCGTAAGCGTTTACCATGCCTTTCATGAAAAAAGCCGCATTGTTTTGCCTGTTGATCGCGCTGGTGGCGTGGTCGGCCGCTTGCACCCAGGAAGCGGGCGAACCGCCGGTCGAGGATTATCAGCAACTGATGGCCAAGGGCGGCCGGGCGCTGGCCGAAGGCGACGTCTTCACCGCCGCCGACGCCTATTCGCGCGCGCTGGACGTGCGACCGGCCGACGGTCCCGCCAGCCTGGGCATGACGCTGACCGACCTGTTGTCGATCATCCAGATGGGCGACGAGGCGATTTCGTTCGTCGTCAACCTGATGTCGGCCAACACCCTGGCCCAGGGCAATGAAGGCGGCCTGGCGCCGGGCTCGACGATCGACGACACGCTGCACCATTTCATCAAGCAGATCCTCGAAAAACAGTTGGACGAGATCAACCTGCGGCTCGACGACGCGCTCGCCGATCCGGATCTCGTGCTCAACCTTCAGGCGTTGCCGATCGTTTTCCAGGGCGAGGAACTGCTCGACCTGGGCGGCGAGTGGGATGCGGCGGACGTGCTCTGGCTGACCTCGCTGGTCCGCCTGATCGAGGGCGCGGTCGATTTCCTCCAGGGCACCAATCTGAATATGGACGTCGGCCCGCTGCTCGCCTCCGACCTGGTGTCGGCGATCACCGGCGGCAACGTGGATTATCAAGTGCTGCTCGACGAGCTGGTCGTGATTTTGCGAGATATCCTGCAGGATCCCGATTACCCCGATTTCCTGCTGCCGAAATCGGACGAGCTGTGGCGCTTCGCCCGCTCGCAACGCAATTTTGCCCTGGCGTCTGTATACGCCGTCAACGTCTGGCCGCAGGTCGACGCCGAAACCGACGACCAAACCGACGATCTGCTCGCCTACGCCGACGCCAACGGCAACGGCCGGCGCGACGCCAACGAACCGTATCGCTTCCTGGGCGAAAATTTCCCCACCGAACTGATGAGCGCGCTGCCGGCGGCGCGGGCCGTGGGTTGGCACTTGTACCTGGCCCTGGCCGATCAAACCGATTTGGACACCGACGCCCAGACGCGGCAATATTTCGATCCGGCCGACCTGAACATGATCCTCGCGAGTCTCGGCCTGCCTAGCCTGATCGCCGACGACAGTTGGGATCTGGCCGAATTCTTCGCCGCGCCCCCGATGGCCGACGTGAAGGATTTCGCCGTCGACGCGCTGTCGTGCACGATCGACAGCGCCGACGCCTCCGCAGCGTGGGCGTGCCTACTGAACCTGCTCGGCGTGTTTTGATCGCCTTTCAAAACGACCAAGCCCGCGGCGCGCGCCGCGGGCTTTTTTGTACCACCGCATCCGGCGAGATAAAAAAACGCCCGGCGGCCAAAAAGGCCTCCGGGCGGGGAGTGGTGGGTTTCCGGGAAAGCGGAAACATCAGGGGGTGTCAAACTCGAAACTGACCCACCACTTTCTGTAACTCGTCGGACATGTCGATGATCTGCTTGGCGACCTGGTCGGTCGACGTCGCGCCTTGCGCGGTATGCTGGGCGGCGATGTTCACGCCTTGGATGTTCTTCGAAACCTCGGTCACGCCCGTGGCCGCTTCCTTCACGCCGCGGACGACCTGGTTTTCGATGTTGACCCGCAGGTGCTGGATGTTTTTCGAGACGTCGCCCGCCCCTTCGGCCGCGCCGGCGACGGAGCGCGAGATTTCGTTGGTGGTCACCGTCTGTTCCTCGACGGCCGAGGCGATGGTGGTCGTGATGTTGTTGATTTCCTGGATGATCTCGGAGATCTGGCGGATGGCGTTGACCGCATCGAGGGTCTTGTTCTGGATGCCTTCGACCTGCTTGGTGATCTCGTCGGTCGCCTGGGCGGTCTGCTTGGCCAGTTCCTTGACCTCGTTGGCGACGACCGCGAAGCCCTTGCCGGCTTCGCCGGCGCTCGCCGCCTCGATCGTGGCGTTGAGGGCCAGCAGATTGGTCTGGTCGGCGATGTCGTTGATCACCTCGACCACCTTGCCGATTTCCTTCGCCGCCGTTTCCAGGTGATTCATCAGGTCACTGGTGCCGGTGGCCTTGCCCGAGGCGTCATTGGCGATCTGCGAGGCGCGGATGCAGTTTTTCGACACTTCCTGGATGGAAGCCGTCATTTCCTCGACCGCGGCGGCGACCGAATTGACACTGCTGGACATTTCCTCGGAAGCGGCGGCGATCGTGCCGACGTTTTCCGACATCTTGACCGTCGCGCCGGAAACGCCGTCGACGTTGGCGGTGATTTGCTCGGCGGCGGAGGCCACGGCACTGGACTGGTTGGTCATTTCCTCGGCGCTGCTGGAAAGCTGCGACGACACGGCCGAAAGCGAGCTGGCCGATTCCTGCAGCACAGCGGTGTTTTTGGCGACCTGTTGAATCGAGACTTGCAGCTTCTCGACGAACTGGTTGAAGTTCTCGGCCAGTTCGCCGACCTCGTCGTTGCTCACCACGTCGAGCCGCACCGTGAGGTCGCCCTCGCCCTTGGCGATGTCGGAGAGCATGTCGGTGGTGGTCCGGATGGGCTTGGAGACGGTCATCGTGGTCATCACCGCCAGCATCACGGAAAGGAAGATCATCGAAACGAGGCCGACCACCACCATGAGGTAGGCCATGTTGTTGACCGGTTCCATGATCTCTTTTTTATTGATGCCGGCCGCGACCAGCCAGTTCAATCCCGCGAGCGTTTTGAAATAAGCGATGCGATCTACGCCTTCGAAAGTGTAGTGCAGCGAGCCTTCATTCTGCGCCAGCATGGCCTTGCCGTAATCGGTATCGCCCAGACCCTTATTCAGGATGTTTTCCTCTTTCGGATGCGCGAGGAACGTGCCGTCACTTTCGAGAACGTAGATGTAGCCGGTCTCGCCGACTTTCACGTTGCTGATGAATTGCTTGGACAGGTACAACGCCTCGATCGGGGTGCCGATGATGCCGATCAATTGATTGTCCCGCATGATCGGCGCCGTCAGCATGATCACCGGCTTGTTCGTCGCCAGCGAGTGGCCGAGCGCGCCGACCCAGGTTTCTCCTTGTCTGGCTTTGTCGAGATTGGCTTGGAATTGCGGCACCTGGCCGATTTTCTGGCCGGCCATCTTGCCGCCGAGCGAATCGATGAACACCGTCCCGTCGGGACGCGCCACGAACATGCTTTCCAGGTAAGGCGCATTGCTGTGGTACACGGCGAGCTTCTGTTTCGCCGTTTCCAGGTTTTCGCCCAGGCAGGCGTTGATGAACACATCGGCGTTGCTGTAAATCTCGGCCTGGCCCTTGCGGTCGTTCAACCAGACTTCCAGGTCCTGCAGAGTCTTTTGGACGATCACCATCGTCCGCTCTTCCTGCAACGACATGATGTTGTTCGAGGATCGGTTGTACGACAGATAGGCCATCACGCCGACGGTCAATAGAATGATCGGGACGATGGCCACGAGCAATTTGCGACGAATAGTCCACTTCATGATGAACACCCCTTTTGTTGATCAATTACCGCTGGACGGTTTCCCGGATCGCGGAATTGCCTGATGGCGCACGAGGAGTACATATACGGACTCAATAACTTTCCGTTTTTGAGAGCCGAAAGCGATTTCGGCGGTTTCAAGAGCTTTCCGGGCTTCCGATCCGTCGCCGGATTATTCCGATGGAAGGCATTGGGCCGGGAGTTTTACCCCTTTTTTTCATTTCATCTCGCCCATCCATGATGACTATTCGGCGAGGTCTGCTAACTGGATTAGGAAAAAACAGGGGACTATCCAGTTTTGGATGATTTTCTAACTTCATGACTAATAAGTCTAATTTTTTGATTAAATAGAATGGATCTCGGATATACCCTATAGCCACATCCTTCCTCGTCTTCTTTTTTACCTTTTGCGGGTGGTTCGCGGAGACTCTCGACAAACATCGGCTTTTAAAAGAAGAGGCCCGGGAAATCGGGGAATTTCCCAGGCCTTTTATCAGGAGGTCACCACGATCCGGCAATTGGGGAAAACCGGATCGGGACTTTGCTTTCGATCAGACCTTGAACTGCCCGACGACCGTTTGCAGTTGTTCGGACAGGTTCTGAATCTGCTTCGCCACCTGGTCGGTCGAAGCCGCGCCGTTGGCCGTGTACTGGGCCGCCGTATTCACGCCCTGGATGTTCTTCGACACTTCCTGCACGCCCGTCGCCGCTTCCTTCACCCCGCGCACGACCTCGCTCTCGACGCTCTGCTTCAGCGTCTGGATGTTCTTCGAAACCTCGCCCGCCCCTTGCGCCGTCCCGGCCAGCGAACGGGAAATCTCGTTGGTCGTCACCGTCTGCTCCTCGACCGCCGAGGCGATGGTGTTGGTGATGCTGTTGATTTCCGAGATGGTTTCGGCGATCTGCTTGATCGCGTCGACCGCGTTGATCGTCTGGTCCTGGATGCCGCGCACCCGCACGACGATTTCGTCGGTCGCCTGGGCGGTCTGTTTGGCCAGTTCCTTGACCTCGTTGGCGACGACCGCGAAGCCCTTGCCCGCCTCGCCGGCGCTGGCGGCTTCGATCGTGGCGTTGAGGGCCAGTAGGTTGGTCTGGTCGGCGATGTCGTTGATGACGTCGACCACCTTGCCGATTTCCTTGGCGGCCGTTTCCAGTTGGCCCATGATCTTCCCGGTCGCGTCGGCCTTGCTCGAGGCATCGTTGGAGATTTGCGAGGCGCGCACACAGTTCTTCGAAACCTCGCGGATCGTGGCGGTCATTTCCTCGACCGCGGCGGCCACCGAATTGACGCCCGAGGACATTTCCTCGGTCGAGGCGGCGATGGTCAGGAAATTGTGGGACATCCGGTCCGTCGCCTTGCTGACGGTATCGACGTTCACCGAAATTTCCTCGGCGGCCGAGGCGACGGTGCTCGACTGGCCGGTCAGTTCCTCGGCGCTGCTGGAAAGTTGGGTCGACACGGAGGCCAGGGAGCCGGCGGCGCCCTGCAACACGTTGGTGTTTTCGGCGACCAGGGAGATCGACTTCTGCAATTTTTCGACGAAGCGGTTGAAATTCTCGGCCAGTTCGCCGATTTCGTCGTTGCTGACCACGTCGAGCCGGACGGTCAGGTCGCCTTCGCCCTCGGAAATATCGTGCAGCATGTCGTTGGTTTTACGAATCGGCCGGGCGACGTTGATGGTAACCATCATCGCCAGCATGACCGACAGGAAAATCAGGGCGCCGAGGCCCAGTCCCGCAGTCAACGCGGCCATGGCCTTGATCGGGGCCATGATTTCCGGACGCTCGATACTGGCGGCGAACAACCAGCCCTTTTCCTTGGAGGTATGGAAATAGGCGAAACGATCCTTGCCGCCGAATTTGTATTCCAGCATGCCGTCTTTTTTAGCCAGAATTTTCGGACCGAAATCGAAATCCTTGAGGTTTTTGTCGAGGATCATCTCTTTCTTGGGATGGGCGAAGAAGGTGCCCTCGCTGTCGCAAATGTAGAAGTAGCCGGTATCGCCGACCTTGAAATCGGCGATGTAGCGCTGCGACAGGAATTCGATTTCAATCGGCGTGCCGATGATGCCCACCAGGTTTTGACCAGACAGGATCGGCGCGGTCAACAACATGACGGGACGGCCGGTCGCCGGCGACTTGGCCAGATTGCCCAACCAGACCTGGCCCTGCTTGGTTTTCTCGATGTTTTCCTTGTAGGCGGGAATTTCCGCGACCTTGACGCCGACCGATTTCCCTTCGATGGAATCCAGGACGATCGTGCCGTTGGTATCGGCGAGGAAAATATTTTCGTAATGTGGCGCGTCCTTGTGGTAACTCACCAGCCGGACCCTGGCCTCCTCGACCCGCTGACCCTGGATCGCGTCGATAAACACGCCCGTCTTGGCAAAAATATTGATTTCGCCTTTACGGTCGCCGAACCACATCTCGACATCATCCATGGTCTTTTCGACCAGCAGCATGGTCCGCTTTTCCTGCAGGTCCAGAATGCTAGTCGAGGCCTTGTAATAGGAGACGTAGACCAGAACCGCGATGGTGATCAGAATCAACGGAAGAACAGTGATCAACAGTTTAGCCCGTACTGACCATTTCATGATGACGCCGTCCTCTCAACAGGTTATTTTTTACGCCCGCCAACCGGTTAAATAGAAATCCGGAAATCTGAATTCAACAGTGATGACGTGCGGTTCGCGGCTTGCCGTCTGACCGATATTTTTCCTTTGGCTCCAATCCCCACCGAACACATCACTATGAAAGAACATTCCGCCTGGAATTTTACCTTCAGTCCAAATGATGTTTCGGCCGGCCATTTAAAGAGGTATAGTTTTTTCTTCGAAATCCGTTGTTTTTGGTGAATCGTTCAAATCGAACCCCGATGAAATCGTCCATGATTGGAATAATTATCATTTACTGGAAATTGGAGAAATCGGCCGGCCTTGGTTTGCAGAATTCCCGCTTTCCTGTATCCTAGCGCGTTCCAAGCGACGGAGGCGCAATATGGCGATCGAGGCGATATTGTTCGATTACAACGGCGTGCTGATCGACGACGAGCCGTTGCACGACGAGGTCTGGCGCGAGGTGCTCGAACCGCTGGGCATCACCTATAACAACGAGGAATACTACGGCCCGCTATTGGGCGTTCCCGATTACGAGTTCCTGCGCCTGGTGCTCGAACGCCGCGACCGCACACTGACCGACGAGGCGAAAGCCGCTCTGCACGAGAAAAAACGGGTGCTTTTCGACCGGCTTGTCCGCACCCGGCCGACCGGCATTCCCGGCGTCGCCGAATTCGTGCGCGACCTGGCGGCGCATGCGCCCCTGGGCATTGTCAGCGGCGCACTGCGGCCGGAAATCGACCTGCAATTATCCCGGCTGGGCATCGCCGATTGTTTCCGGACCATCGTCGCCGCCGGCGAATACCCCAAACCCAAACCCGACCCCGCGCCTTACCTCATCGGCCGGGAAAAACTCGCCGCCGCCGTCGGCCGATCGTTCGCGCCCGGCAGCGTCATCGCCGTGGAGGATTCCACCAACGGCATGAACAGCGGCCTGTCGGCCGGTCTGGGCGTGTTGGGACTGACGCTGCGGATCGACCGCGAACGGCTGGCCGGCTGCTTCGCCCACGTGCCGGACTTCACCGGAGTGACCTACGACCAACTCGTCGCCTGGCGAGCCCGGAGCGCTCGATGAAGCCCGTCGGCCTGGATCCGCAATGCCAGGAATGCATGGCCGGGGCCGTCGAACGGATCGCGCGGCTTCACGAACTGCCCGCGGAACGGCGAAATGCCCTGCTCGCCGAGGTCCGTGCCTTGGTGGCCGGCGCGCCCGCCGGAACGGTGATGCCGCAAGTGGCGCGCGGGCTCGGTAAAATCCTGACGGCCTACCTCGGCACGAACGATCCCTTTCGCGAGTTGAAACAAGACGCCAATCGCCGCGCGGCGGAACTGGCGCCCGAGTTGCGCGGCCGCTTGCGGCAAGCCGCCGACCCCTTTGCCGCCGCGACCCGTCTGGCGCTGGCGGGCAACGTCATGGACTTCGCCTATCGCGACGCGCCGGATTTGCTGGCGGCGATCGACCGGCTGGCGGACGGACCGCTGGGCATCGACGACACCGAATCGCTGCGCGCCGAATTGTCGCTGGCGCGCGAAGTGCTGTACCTCGGCGACAACGCCGGCGAAATCTGGTGCGACCGGCTCTTCCTGGAACGGTTTCCGCCGAACGTCGCCGTGACGTTCGCCGTCCGGTCCGCCCCGGCGCTCAACGACGCGACGCTGGCCGACGCGGCCCAGACCGGCATCGACGAACTGGCCCGCGTCATCCCCAGCGGCAGCGACGCACCCGGCACGCTGCCCGAACTGCTGACGGCCGAGGCGCGACTGCTCTTCGACGGCGCCGACGTGGTGATCGCCAAGGGACAGGGCAATTTCGAGGCGCTGTACGGCCGCGTGACGAGGCCGCTGTATTTTCTCTTCATCGTCAAATGCGCCCACGTCGAAAAAATCGTCGGCCACCCCGTCGGCACGGGGATTCTCTGGCGCTGGGAACCACCCGCCGCCGGTTGACGCTTTGCGCTCCCGCCCTCCTGGTGTAGATTGGCCTTGCATCCAGGAGGTGACCATGGACGAGAAACTTTCTCTCTACCAGGAAGGGCATCTGATCGTGGCGGCCGTGCGGCTGCTCACGCACCGGGAAAAGACCCCGCCCGCGCCCGAACAGGTCGCCGAATTCCTCGGCTTTTCCATCGAAAGCGTGCATTACCTCGTCAACAAACTGGATGAATTGGGCGCCTTGCGCGTGATGTCGGGAGCCTACGGCGTCAAGCTGCTGCTCGACGATCACCGGAAGCTGGAAGAACTCGAGGGCGTCGAAAACAAACCCGGCATCGAGGAGGAGATCGCGGCGTTCCAGGCCGCGCAGGCCCAGCGGAACGAGGAGATGGCCAAGCGGTTTTCGAGGGATTTCGTCGATCCGCAAAAGGAGAGCCTGAAAGCCGACCTCGCCGCGAAGATCGCCGACCCGTCCAAGCTCAAGCGGGCGGACAACCCGCTGGACGCGATGTTCAAGAAAAAGGGGTAAGCTTCTCTTTTTGCTGAAAGTAAATTGGAATTGGAGGTGCCACGGCCTTCGATCTCCCGGATCGATGGCCGTGCTTTTCTTCTCGTAAAATCATGAAGCGATGAGACAAGAAATTTTTGAATAATCGCCGGATACTGATTTGGGCAAGCGGCTCCCCCATGAAAGACATCAAATCGCAACGAATACAAAACTCATAAAATATTTACTTGCCTTGGGATGTGGACTTTGATATTTTTAATTCTTGAAGTTTCTCGATATGGGAGAATAACATGAATTATTTGCCCCCCCCCAAACGTTGTTTCAATCACCAACTATTTTTTGTCGCGATAGTGCTTTTTGGTATTAGTCTCGTTTTTCCCGTAATTGCTATCGCCGCCGGCACATCGGGCGCCGACGCTGTCGAACCCGATCCGGGATGCATGGAGGCATGGCAGGAATTTCAAAGTAAATATCCTGCCGCGGAAATCCGGTGGGGAAGCAAAATGGGCCATCCCACTATTGTCTGGGGTTTCGAACCGGTCGAGTCGAACGGTGACTTCATCGGCACCATGCTGAATTTTATCGAGGAAAATGGCGAGCTGTTCGGCATTCAAAACCAGCCCGCTCCCGATCGCATCTTAACCGAATTGGTCAACCCTCGTGCGGTCTACCACTGCGATCATTCCCGAATGGAACCGTTGCCGGGCTTGCGGGAAGACGAATGGTTCGAACCATCTTGCCCCGCAGGAACGGTCATCGCGTTTGATCAACAAATCGAGGGCATTCCCTATCGCAACGGATCGGTTATCGGAGCCTTCGACGCCGAAGGCCGGCTGATTAAAATCGCCGGCGAATATCTCGGACACGTTGACGTTCCGTTGACTGCCTGGATCGACGAAGAACAGGCCAAAGCCGCCGTTCTTTCCTACTTGAATGCATTGCCCGATGAAGTGCAATTCGGCCATGGCCGGTATGGGTACAACTTTGATAGCGGCGAAATCGTGCCTGTATGGGTTTTTCGCGTCGTCACTTCCTTTGAAATCGAAGGACTGGGCCACGATGTGACGGCGATCGTCGATGCCGAGGCCGGATCGGTGATCGATATTATCTCGAACATCGACAGCGCGCCCGGCGACACTTACGACAGCGCCGCTTATGGTTACACCCTGGATACGCAAGCGGCCATCATGTGCAACGAACCAGCCTATCGTTGGAAGTATATCGACAACAGTTACGGCACAGCTTCACGGAGAGCGGCTTTCAACCCGGATTTGCACATTTATGACGCGATGGAAGACGCGGACGATTGCGACATCAATATTTTAAACTCGAACGATACATCGGGGACAACGCGGATTTTCAATTACAAAATTGTTACTTTAAGCCCATCGGTGATTAACGATGACGGCAACATTATTCATCGTCACGACATTTCAACCTGGACAGCCTTCTACAACGTGATCACCGAGTTGAATTATTACCGGAATGTCCTAGGTTTTAATGAGGATTTTTATCAAGTTGCTCCCGGTCTGGCGCACCTGACCAAGTATCCCCAGGACCACAACCTCACGATTATCGTCAACAAGGATCCATCAACCGCGGAGTTATGCGGCTCCCTTGGAATGCCTGCCTGTTTTCGTTCATATGGTTTTCCACATGGATTAACTGGTGGTAATTTAACACCGAACTGTATTTCACTAGATCCCAATGAAGAGGGGTATTTCCCTTTTTATACAGTTGACTGGGGGGAGGAAAATTCCCTTCCTCCTCTTTATGATCATGAATTTGAATCCTTGCATCCGACCATGGTGATTGGCAGCACTGCATCAACTTGGAGTTATTACAATGGCACATGGTATGATGACTTGATCCGTCATACCGCGCTCTATCACGAATTCACCCACTACGTTCAAAAAGCGTATGCAACACAAACGGAATATTGGGGCCACACTTATCAATTTAATGCTCATGAAGAAAGTGTATTCAAGGAAGGATTCGCCAAATACTTCGGCGCATCGATGGAAAACGCGTCGCCCGAAAATTTTGACCTGACCAACCTGGTTTGCGAGAGCGACGACGGCTTGTTTGTGTACCAACCGACTTTCCGTTGTTGTCCCGACGTTTACGATCGGGGCAGCATTGTTTCCCAGGTTTTTTGGGATATTCGCAACGGCTGGGGAAGCACGGAAAAAGGTTTGGGCAAGATCTACACCGATCAATTGGCCTATCAGGTCATCAAGGAAATCGCCCTGACCGATGTCAATACCATGACGGAGATGTATGTAACCACTTATGCGATTGCCATGAACGAGCTCGACGGCCTCTGCCCGATCGGCACGACGCTGGATTGCGTCAACGTCATTATTGACGCCTTCGAAAGACATGGCGTCTGCGTCGGAATTCTTTGTACCTACCCGAGCTGGAATTGCGCCAATTGCGCTACCGGAACTTGCACCAGTTGCACTGGCGTCAGGTGTCCGAGTCTTCGACCGGCGACTGGTGCTTGTGTCGGCGTATTGACGACTTCTTTCGAGCAAACCGCGGCGTGCGCACCGGCGACCCTCGCACCCATTTGTTGCGGCGATGACGGCACTTCGCGAGCCAATGTCTGTGATACGAATGCGGCCTTGATCTCCTGTGGAATATTTTCCTCCGCATCGCAGTGCGAGGATACTTGCGCGCAAAATTTATGGAGTCAAATCTATCGCGATTGCCTGCAAGACCATATCACTTACCCGTACTGCAAGTGCTGCGGACTTGCCTGCGACTATTTGTACGGGCATGACTGCTGGGCAAGCCTGGGTTACTCGACAAAATTGCAGTGCGTTCTGGACTGCAACAACAATTGGAACCATGAGGACATCCGATGCCGGCTCAACGACCTGCGGTATCCGGACAGTTGCGATGTCTGCGACTAAATGGGAGGCGGAAATGAAAACGCGATGGTTGATGTTCGGCCTTTTATTCCTGTCGTTACCGTTCGCGGCATGTAACGGATCGTGCGATGATGATGACGACAACAACGATGATTCCTCGCCCGAGCCCTACGGTTGGCCGGACAATCCCGGTCCAGTCGAGGGTTGGTTTGCAACTTGGCAAGCTTCCGGTTGGGAGTTGTTTCGGATCGCCAATAACTTAATCACACTAGAGGAAGGGCCTGGGAACGAACTCTTTATCGGCGGCGCATTGGCCAACACTCATCAGGGCTTGGCGGTCAGCGCCGATCACTTGTATAAGTTGACCGAAGAAGGATGGAATTTCCTCTTGGATGGTCCACCGTGTGAATATTTTTTTTCGCAACCGTTCCTCAACGACAATGGCGACATAGTAATCGGTTGCGCCGATCCCGCGGAACGTTGGTACCGGATCGAAAACATCTGGCAGTCGATTCCCTTCACGGATGTGGCTTACTTTCACATGTCCTGTCTAAATATGGATCGATGTATGTTTTGGCGTGATGACGCGGCGGTGGTTTGTTCCCGTTTGGAATGTGAAGGGATCACCGAATTGCCTTTCGGTGAATATAAGCAATTTGTCTGGCGGGATACGAATCGACTCTATGCCTTATTATTAGACTATGATGGCGAGGACTCTTTTTCCTATCCTTATCAGTACGATCTACAAACAAAAAAATGGAAAGAGGAGACCCGCGTGGCCCCAAATGGTGAAAGCCTGTTTACTCGTATCAACGAAGAGTATGTCGTCTACTCCCAGCAAATCGATCCAGAAGTATACATTCTCGACGGTGATGACGGTTTAGTCGAGCACGATTGGCCATTTTTATATCGAATGATTTTTGCCCCCGGCGGCGGAGGTATCGGCATCTCCGCTGACGGGTTTGTGCAATTGATCGGCACGGACTATCTGCCGCTTGCCGCATACCCTGGCGGCTACATGGAGGACTTTTTTGTTGTCGCCGACGCGGAGTAGTTGATGAAGGCCGACATTCGAAAAACGCTACTTTTCATTCTCACGACCGAGTTCCATTGGAGCAACCCCCCTCATTGAAAATTGGCGAAAACATCCGATGCCGGCTCAACGACCTGCGGTATCCGGACAATTGCGATGTCTGCAATTAAATGGGAGGACAACATGAAAACATTAATGATGATGTTCGGCCTTTTCATTCTGGCGTTATCGTTCTCGACTTGTAACGGATCGGACGATGATGACAATGACAACAACGATGATTCCTCAACCGAGCCCTACGGTTGGCCGGACAACCCCGGACCGGTCGAGGGTTGGTTTGCAGATTCGCTGATAAAGGATTGGGAGCTTTTTCAAATCGTTGACGGAACGGTTGTGACGGAAGAAGTGCCTGGTTCCGAGTATTTCATTGGCGGCGCATTAGCTAGCACTCATACGGGTCTAGCAATCAGCACCGAGCTGCTTTACGAACTGACCGATAAAGGGTGGAAGATCCTAGAAAATGGGCCACAGTGCCAAACCTTTTATTCGCAGCCCTATATCAATAAGGACGGCAACCTGGTAATCGGTTGCGCAGATCCGGCGCGGCGTTGGTACCGTATTAACGACACTTGGGAATCATTCTCGTTTGAAAATATTGCCTACTTTCATATGTCCTGTCTGGATATTGATCGTTGTTTGTTCTGGCGTGATGAAGAAGCGGTCGCGTGTTCCCGTTCCGGATGCGAAAACATTTCCGAACCACCTTTCGGTGAATATAAACAATTTGTCTGGCGGGATACGGATCGGCTCTATGTCTTATTATTACGCTATGAAGGCGAGGATCCCTTTTCCTATCCATATATTTATAATCTGAAGACAAAAGAGTGGAAAGAGGAGACGCGTGTATCCGCCAATTATGAGAGTTTTTTTACTCGGATCGACCAAAACTATTTCGCCTATTCCCAACGCGTCGATCCGGCGGTGTATATCCTTGATGGTGATGATGGCTTGATCGAAACAGGTTGGCCATATATGCCCAAACTAGCTTTTGCGCCCGGAGGTGGCGGCATCGGTATCGCCTCTCAAACCGGAGATATTTGCTTGTTGCGCGGTTTGGATCTTGTCCCAATCTATACTTTTGATGGTTCAACCCGGGATTTCTTTATCGTCGCCGATGCGGAGTAATTGAAGGCCGGTGACCCGCAACCACTTTTTGGTCCAGTCATCATGGTCGTTGCGTAGCCGGAAAAAGTTTTAAAAAAATGCGAGCGGGGGGACTCGAACCCCCATGTTATTCACACTGGATCCTAAGTCCAGCGCGTCTGCCAATTCCGCCACGCTCGCGTCGTCCACGAACTTAGGAAGCGGGAAGAGCGCCGTCAAGGCGACCGCGAAAACTGTATTAGCTTAGCGACTTTGTCCCCTGTAACTGCTTAGCGATTATGTCCCCCATGAAGAAGGACATGATTTCGATGACTCCCAAGGAGTTACAGCGGATGAGGTTGCTGGTCTGCGTCCTGGAGGGGCAGCTGCC